>NZ_JAXDEO010000046.1:0-56296 GCF_035064975.1 Pseudomonas sp. YuFO20 | reverse complement strand
AGGGGTACAGGCTGAAACGAGCGTCCTTGTTGAGCATCTGCTCGGCGCTGAGGTCCTGATTGGTGCAGGTGAATTCGATGCGATAGCTGAAGGGCTGGCTGAGGTGCTCCTGGCCTTCGAAGGCCAGGACGTCGAAGACGGCGTCGAACCAGCGGATGGCGAATTTATGGCGAGTGTGGTCGAAAAAAATACGCTGTTGGGTGCTCATGGTCAGGCCTCCTTGACGACGCTTGGCATCGCTTCCTGTGTGTCGATGAACTGCAGCGTGATGCCTTGATCGTCGCTGTAACCCAGGGTCACCCCCCGGGTTTGTTGACGGGTCGCCTGGCGCTGCAGAAGTTGCTGGCTGAGCACCGGCAGGATCTGTTGGTTGAGCAGGCTGTCGATGTTGCGCGCGCCGGTATCGGGCAACAGGCAGGCGGCAACCAGGGCCTGGTTGAGTGCGTTGTCGACCTGGCAGGTCAGGCCGTAGTGGCGTTGCAGGCGCGTGGCGACCCGGGCGAGTTTTTGCGCGACGATGCGCTGCAGTGCGTCGACTTGCAGCGGGCGGTAGATCAGGGTCTGGAAGCGCGCGAGCAAGGCCGGCTGGAAGTGTTCACGCAACAGTGGCCGCAGCAGCTCCTGCAAGGTGTTGTCCGTTACGTCAGGGTGTTGTTGCAGGCAGGTTTGCAGTTCATCGCTGCCCAGGTTCGAGGTCATGAGAATGACGGTGTTGCGAAAATCGATTTCGCGTCCCTCGCCATCGCGCATGAAGCCGCGATCGAAGACCTGGTAGAACAGATTGAGTACGTCGCGGTGAGCCTTTTCCACTTCGTCGAGCAATACGACGCTGTAGGGGCGCCGGCGCACCGCTTCGGTGAGCACACCACCCTGGCCGTAACCGACATAGCCCGGTGGCGAGCCTTTGAGTTGGCTGACGGTGTGGGCTTCCTGGTACTCGGAGAGGTTGAGCGTAATCAGCGACTGCCCGCCACCGAACAGGCAGTCGGCCAGCGCCAGGGCGGTTTCCGTCTTGCCGACGCCGCTGGTGCCGACCAGCAGGAACACGCCCAACGGTGCCTGCTCCTCGGTCAGGCCGGTTTTGGCCGCGCGCAGACGCTGGGCCAATGCAGCGAGGGCATGATCCTGGCCGACGACACGCTCACTCAACTGCTGCTCCAGCGCCAACAGGCTGGCCTGCTCGTCCTTGAGCAGACTACCCAGCGGCACGCCGGTCCAGTCGGCAATCACTTCAGCTACGCTGCGCGGGTTGACGTCCAGGGAGAGCAACGGTTGGGCGCCCTGCACTTCGGCAAGCTGATCTTGCAGCCACATACAAAGGGTGATCTGCAGGGGGTGAGCCTGACGTGCATCAAGCAGTTGGCGGGTCAGGTCGAGTTCGTTGCGGTATTGCCGCACCAGCTCACTGTGTTGGTCTTTCAAGTCGACAAGTTGCGCATCGATCGAGGCAAGGCGCTCGTCAAGGCTACTGCCACCGAGTTGTGCATCTTCTTCCAGGGCTTGTCGTTCAAGTCCCAGGGCCGCCTGCCCGGCCTTGAGTCTGACCAGTGCCTGGGGTTCGCAGTCGAGGCTCATGCGCACCCGTGCACTGGCGGTGTCGAGCAGGTCGACGGCCTTGTCCGGCAGCTGGCGACCGGTCAGGTAGCGCCGCGAAAGCGTGACCGCCGCCTGTACCGCCGCATCCTGAATGTGCACGCCATGATGGCTGGCGTAACGCGCCTTCAGGCCACGCAGCATGAGACAGGCATCGTGGTCATCCGGCTCGTCGACCTTGACCTTCTGGAAGCGTCGTTCCAGGGCGGCATCGCGCTCGAAGTACTGCTTGTATTCGCTCCAGGTGGTGGCGGCGATGGTGCGCAATTCGCCACGGGCGAGCGCGGGCTTGAGCAGGTTCGCCGCGTCGGCACCGCCCGCCTGGTTGCCGGCGCCGATCAGGGTATGGGCTTCATCGATGAACAACAGCACGGGACATGCCGATTGCTGGACGGCATCGATGACGTTTTTCAGGCGTTGCTCGAACTCGCCCTTGACCCCGGCCCCCGCTTGCAGCAACCCCAGGTCGAGGGTACGCACGCTGACCGGCTTGAGGCTGTCCGGAACATTGCCCTCGGCAATGCGCAGCGCCAGTCCTTCGACCAGTGCGGTCTTGCCGACTCCCGGCTCGCCGACCAGCAACGGGTTGTTCTTGCGCCGGCGGCTGAGGATGTCGATGACCTGGCGGATCTCATCGTCACGGCCGAACACCGGGTCGATCCGCCCTTCCCGGGCCTTGGCGGTGATGTCCTGGGTGAACCTGTCCAGCACGGCCTGCAAGGCCTCGTGGTTGACGGCAGCGGATCCAGTCAATACTTGTGCCTGATCAATGGCAGCCGCTTGCTGCGCCTGGGGACGCTCTTCGGAGTGTTGATCAAGCAGTGCGAACAGATGCTGCAACTGGGTTTCGCTGACACTGAACAGAGGCCAGGCCGCTTCGCAAGCCAGCAGGTCAGGAGACTCCAGCAACGCGCCAAGCAAGTGGGCTGAGCGCAGGTGATCCTGGCTGTCCAGCGATGCACGCAGCCAGGCATTGCTGATCAGTCGCTGTAACTTGCCACACAGCTGCGGCTTGGCGTGTACGCTGCGCGGCAGTGTGTCCAGGTGTTCAAGCAGTCCGCCCCAGAGAACGTCCAGATCCCATTCGTAGCGACGGGCAATGAGCGTCAGGTCGCCCTCGCCCTGTTCGAATAATTTGAGCAGCCAGTGCTCGATACTGATGTAGCCATGGGCGCGACTTTGGCACAGCGTCGCCGCCGCGCTCAGCGCCTGGGCACAGTAGGGATTGAGACGACGAAGCAAGCGGGAGGCGTTCTGTACCATGGGTACGTCCTTGTTTTGAGTATAAGGCTGGTAATCGAGGGACTTGCTGAGCGCCCGCGTACGGACGCTCAACACGACACGCCGAAACCCGCCGTCATCGACGTATGCGGGTTCTCAGGTGTTCAGCGGTTTGTCAGCCTGCTGGCGCTAAATTGGCTTGCCCGCGTTCGGCCCAGGAATCGGAGTGGCTGAGGTTGCCCTCCAGGAATCTCCAAGTGATCTTTTCGTAGCGCAATTCAATTTCCTCCAGATGATTGTGCTTTTCTTTGGACGGATCCTTGATGTCGTGCATTTTCGACTCGACGTTCACCACCTTGACGTTCTCGAGCAGCGCGGTGTAGTTCACGACCTCCTGGCCTGCCTCGTTGATGCAGTACCACTTGAACTCGGCGCTCATCAGGGTCTGTCCCTGTGTGACGGCTTTAAGCAGGTAGACACTGGAAGAATCAATTTCCTTGGTGAATACAAACGGATCGTGGATCCGTGTACCTGTCAATTTGCCCGTGTTGTTATCGGTTGGGATGGACACGCTGTGATTCAGAGCCAGCACTTCAATGCTGCCCTGACGTGCCTCGACATCCACCGAACCCTTGATGTCCGCGCCGCCGTCATTTTTCAGCCACAGGTAAACGGGAATTGCCATGTGAAGCTCCTTCTCTCTGAACATGAATGCCGCGTTATGCGACAGGGGGTTGCAAATCCGGCCCCGTAGCGGGGAACACGCAGGCTCCCGGCTCCGGCACCAGACGAATATCGACTCGACGATTGGCGCTGCGCCCGGCCTCGTTGTCATTGCTGGCGATGGGCTGGCTGGCACCAAAGCCCTGCACCGCAAAGCAACTGGCGGGGATACCGCCCATGTGCTGCATCCAGTCGTGCACGGCGGCCGCCCGGGCCCGGGACAACTGCAGGTTTTGCTCGGCGCTGCCAGTGGCATCGGTATGGCCACTGATCACGATGAGCCAGCCAGGCTGGGCCTTGATGTCGACCAGGACATTGATCAGTACCTTGGTCGAGCCAGGCTTGAGCTGGGCACTGCCAGTACTGAACAGCGACAGGCTGTCCAGGCGCACCGGCTTTGGATTACCCGCAAGCCTTGGGGCCAGCGACGGATGACGGTGACCGGCAATCGTCGACTGCAGTCTGATGCGCAATCGCTCGCCCCGGTAAAGGCCCAGTCCCAGCGACAGGGGAGCGCCGTGTCGGTAGTAGCCGTCCAGGCGCAGGGCATCCTCGCGCAGCACCGCAAGTGCCTGCTCGCGCAGGATGAATTCAGGCCGATCGGGTTGTCCTGTCACGGGGATGGCGTGGTAACGACGCAGGTCGTCACTGACCTGGCGGACCAGTAGGGTGTTTTGCCAGGCCGAGCTGGCCAGGGCCGTTGTCCCGACAATGGCGAACATCCACAACGCGATGACGCTCGCGCGGCGCAATGGGGCGCGTTGATTCTGCGAGGGCAGCAGCGCCAGCAAGGGATCGGGGAAAGGCATTGAAGTGCCCTGCCCTGGCTGCGCCTGCCTGACGTCATGCAGTGCAACCTTGTTGCGCAGCCATTGCTGCCACAGGTTGCCCGCGACTGATTGCGCGAGCGCCGGTACGAAGGTGATGGCACAGATCCTCGGCAGGCTGTCGGGATCGCGTACATCACGGGGGGCCAGGTGGGGCATTACCGCTTGATCCAGCCATGCCACGACACTGTTCAGCTTCACGCTGGTGTGCATCCGGGCTGAGCGCGTTGCGCTGTCTGACGGCTGCCTTTGCCAGTCGTCCAGGCTGGCGCAGGTTCCGCCCTCGTGCACCCTGGGGCTGACTTCACCGGCCTCCCAATTGAACCAGGGACCTTCTGCGGCCGAGGCTTGCACATAGCTGGTCAACAGTAGCGGCAGCGCAACGCCGCCCTTGCGAACCATGCCGACCTGATAGCGCAGTGCGCGCGCCTGTCCGGCCAACACGGCGCTGTCGACGTGTTCGGTCGGGTTGACGATGAACATGACGCTGAGCTGCCCACTCCACTCGGGACGCAGCGTCATCAGGCTGGCGGTGATCGCAGGCAACTGCTCAAGCTCGGGTACCCGCACATAACAACCGTGGCGGGTTGTGCGCAAAGCCAGGTGTTCCAACGGCGTCGCGCCGAACAATCCCGTCAGGCCATCGCCACAAACCAGAACCACTGGTTGACGGTAGGCGGCCGGAGGCAGCGAGGTATTTTCGGCCAGGGTCACTGACGCGCATGTCCGGCGCCCAATCCGGCTCCAGGCCAGGACCATGACGCACACAACGACCAGGACGGCGATGATGCGCAGGCTCCAGGTCAAGGGAACGACAACCAGCAACGCCAGTGAAAGCACGCCCGCCCATAACCAGAGACCACGCATCAGTGTCGGCGTCATCGGTCCCACCTCAAGCCTCACCGGGCAAAACCGAGCTGAGGAGATTGGCCAACAGCTGGTCAAGCCCCCACCAGCAACCGACAAACAGCAGGCCCACAAGCAGACCATGAGCCAGTGGCGAACGCGGCCACAGCCAAATACGCAGTCCCTGTCCGAACGTCATCTTTGTCGCCAGCGTCTGGCTGAGTGCCAAGGGTGCGACCTGTGCATGGAGCGCGCTGAGCAACTGTTCGCGCTCAGGGTCGTCGGCGTCGCGATAACGCCCCTGGAAGCCGAGCATCAGCACCCGATGGAACGCCGTCAGCACCAATGGATCAGGGGCGGGCTCGCGCAAGACTTCGCGCATGTCTTCATACAGGAACTCGCCCGCCTGGTGGCGACTGAAGAACTTCGCTTGCAAGGGCTCTTTCGTCCAGGCATCGCGAGCCTGCTTATCCACACGGAGTACGGTTTCATCGAGCAAAGCGCACTGGGCATGGCTGATGTGATCAATGCTGCGTGGGCTCAGGCCGGCGTGCTCGAGCATCTGGCGGACATGTTCGACCTGCTTGACGCAAAGGCCCTTCAGCGCCATGCCATCGTGCGCCGATGCGCCCTTGCACAATTCCACTACCAGCAGGTAGCTGTCCTGCAACAACGCGTCGATATCCACCGCCAGTGCGGCTGGTTTTCTTGAGGCTTTCAGGTTCATGTGCGCAACACCGCGAACAGTTCAAGTTTTACCTCGGCCAGCGTGCTCGGGACGTAGAAGGCGCAGACCCCTGCAGCCAGCACCGCCTGGCCCTTGGCATGGTCGAGATCGAGGGCGAAATACTGGTTCTCCAGTCGCAGCGGAATGGCTGCCGGTACATGGCTGAGCGACTGCAACGGCACACCGTCGAGCGCGGCATTGATCAGTTGATCGACCTCATCCGGGGTGCCAATCTTGCACAGGCGCGGGAACTGGCTCTGCACCTGTGCTGCCGGCAAGCGGCAACGCACCGACAGATAAAAATCAGCGCCTTCACGCTCGCGCAGGCGTGGATCATTGAGGCTGACCTTCCAGCGGTTGTCGCCGTTCTCCTCCAGCGCCAGGGCGATCACACGCGAAGGCAGACTGGCCTCCAGCAACGTGGAAATCAGACGCAACAATGGGGGGAACACACTTTCCAGATGCTCATGCCGGTAAGCCGGGATCTGGTCGATATCGTGTTCCAGGGAAAAGGTCAGCAGGCCGCCGGCCAACTTTGCCAATTCCCGGTACACCGATTCGGGATGCCGTGCCGGGTGCGCCTTGAGATCTGCCAGGATCGGCTGGTAGGTGTTCAGGGCGTTGAGCAGCCAGAACAGCGACACATCGGCCACGGCAAAATCGGCCATGCGCTGGTTACTTTCACGACGCAAGCCCATCAGCCGTTGACGCTTGGCGGCCAATTGGGTCAACAGATTATCCAACTGCGCCAGCAATCCCGGGTGAGCCGCAAAATCGAGCAGTGGCGGCACATAAGTGTCATCCAGCCCCCATGCGCCCTGCCCGTCCCGCACCAGGCGCACGATCGGGCAGGTCAGGTAATCGGCGTTGTCGTCGTGGGCAAGACGCAGGCTCAGCACGTGTTCCAGCACGCCGATCTGCTGCGCCTCGCCTTCGTACAAATCCTGCACCTTGCGCCAGTCCTGGCGATAACGCGTCGGTCGCTCGACCTTGCCGTCATCGAGCAGGCAGTTGTTGCCATTGGCCTGTTCCAGCGGCAAGGCCAATAACACCGTGGCGTCCTGCACGTCACTGGACAGCAGCTGGGTCAATTCCAGGGCTGAGGGCAGACGATCCACCTGATCGGTATCGATCAAGGTGCCGTCGGGCATGCGCAGGCACAACCTTGTGGCCTTGAGCTTGCCCAGTCGCAGGGTCTCCTGGTCAAACGCCACCGCCGCTACACCCCAGGGATGCACCAGTGACAAGTGAGCCAGGCGTTCGTTGGTCCAGGCTTCCCAGCGTGCCTGTTGCTGGAACTGCTGGGGGCACAGGAGTGCCCCCGCAGACCATACGGGACGGTCGATTTTCAAGACCTGGTTTCCCCGCGAACGGCATCGGGCTTGCGCTTGGGCATCTGCGACACCAGCGAAAGATTGACGTCCATGCCTTCGACCTGGAAGTGCGGCACGGCATACAGCTTGACGCGGAAGAAGCCCGGATTGTCTTCGATGTCTTCCACGGTCACCTTGGCGTCACGCAGCGGATGCGAGGCCTGCAGGTCGTCGCCCGGGTCGGTCATTTCGGTCACCAACCCGCCGATCCACTTGTTCAGCTCCAGTTCCAGCAAGCGCCGGTCCTTGGTGGTGCCGATGTTCTCGCGCTGGATCAGCTTGAGGTAATGGGCAATGCGCGACAGCAGGAAAATGTAGGGCAGGCGCGAATTGATGCGGCTGTTGGCGGTCGCATCGGCGGTGTCGTACAGGGCCGCTTTCTGGGTCGAGTTGGCCGAGAAGAAACACGCGTAGTCGCGATTCTTGTAATACGACAGCGGGATGAAACCGAGATCGGCGAATTCGAATTCGCGGGTTTCCGGGATCATGACTTCCGAAGGGATCTTCACCTGGTTGCCGGTGCCCAGGTCGTACAGGTGGATAGGCAATTCCGTGACCGCGCCGCCCGACTGCGGCCCGCGGATCTGCACGCACCAGCCGTTGGCAATGAAACTCTTGACCATGTTGGCGGCGAAGGCGAACGAGGCGCTGGTCCACAGGTATTTGTCGTGGTCAGGGCCCTTGACGCTCTCGATGTAGTTGAAGCTGCGCACCGGGACTGTGTCCGGGCCATAGGGCAGGCGCCCGAGGACACGGGGCATGACCAGGCCGATGTAGCGGGCGTCGTCGCTGTCGCGGAACGCCTTCCACTTCAGGTATTCGGCACGGTCAAAATAGTTGCCGATGTCCTTGATGGCGGCCACTTCCTCCATCGAGCGCTTGCCGAAGAAAGCCGGGCCGACGGTGCCGATAAATGGCATGTGCGCAGCCGCCGCGACTTTGGAAATGTTGCGCAGCAGGGCGATGTCCTGCGGACTGCGATCGAACTCGTAGTTGGAGATTGCGGCGGCAATCGGCTCGCCACCCGGTGTGTCGTACTCCTGGGTATAGGTATGCACGTACAGGCCGCTCTGGGCAATTTCCGGTGCATCGTCGAAGTCCTGGACCAGATGATCCTTGCTGATATCCAGCAATTCGATGCGCACGTTCTGGCGAAAATCGGTCTGGTCGACCAGTGATTTGACCCCGCGCCAGGTTGACTCGACGCGCTGGAAATCCGGGTGGTGCATCACGGCATCGAGTTGCCGGCTGATTTGCGCATCCAGTGAGGCAATGTGTTCATCGAGCAGGACTTTATCCAGGCGCTCGATTTTCTGCGAAGACTGCCCGAGCAGTTTCAAAAATACACTGACGGCCGCCGTCACTCGCTCATCGGCCGACACTTCGGACAGTGCCTCGGTATTTTGAAATACTTCGATACTACTTAATGTATCGACCGGACTGAGATTGATCTTGCCAAACAGCGCACCATAGACGCCTTTATTTTCTTCGGACAACACTGTAGTGCCGCGCGAATGCACGTTGGAACTTTCGATGGACATGCAGGTAACTTCCCTTTAAACGAACCGAAGTGGATTAACGATTTTCTTCCGGAGCCAACGCGGCCAACTCGGCGCGCAGTTCGTCACTCAGCGCATCGTCCTTGAGGATGCGTTCCAGCTCATGACGGAAAGTGGCATTGTCCAGCAGGTTCGACTTAAGGTCGCGCAACAGATTGCGCATGGCCAGCAGCGCACGCAGGTGCGGGATTTGCCGCGCCACCTGCTCTGGCTCGAAGTCCTTCATGCGCTGGAAATTCAGCTCGACCGAGGTGTCGCCAGCGTCATCGACCAGGGTGTTTTCCACGGCCACTTTCAAGACCGGAGAAAACTCCGCCAATACGCTATCGAAGTTGTTTTTGTTGATGGAAACCTTGCTACGGGCAGATAAGGGACGCTGCTCCTTGCCATTGCTGTAGTCCCCCATCACCATCAGCTTCAGTGGCAATTCGACTTTTTTCTGCGCACCACCGGTATGCAGATCGAGCTTGATATTGACCCGAGCCTTCGGCACTTCGTTTTGAAAACTGCTTGAAGACATAACACCTCCCGATTATTTTGCGACAGCCAATGCAATCGCTAAAACCTGCAAGACAGGAACTCGAAACTCTAGCCAACAGAATAGAAAGTTTCCCTGCTACAGCCTGTGAATTCCATGTCAAAATGAGTGCAACAATATACACACGGGAACTATGACTGTTCTCCTACAACGACAATGAACTATCCCACTCGCACATTCCACCCCTCCCGGAAACTTTGGGAAATTTCTTACTTATTTCCAGAAATGCCCTACAAGAAACCACTGAAAACAGTCCTTTTACTGGGCGCGAGTCGACGTTTTTCTTCTCCGACGGGCTGCGCCCTCCCCCTCCAATCCGCCCGGGCAAACCCTCTGCATCAATTATTTATACTCAAATGCCAGCTTAATAATATTTTACCGATATCAGGCTGATCCCTAGTCTTGAGCCCAGGAAATGGCAGGTCGACACCGACCGTTAACCAACTTCGAAGGGCAAGCAGATGACCATTGAAAAAACAATAATAGATACCTTGATTGTCGGCGCCGGCCAGGCCGGCGTAGCCATGAGTGAACACCTGAGCAAGCTCGGCGTGCCGCACTTGGTGCTGGAGCGCAATCGTATCGCCGAGCGCTGGCGCACCGGCCGCTGGGATTCGCTGGTGGCCAATGGTCCGGCCTGGCACGACCGTTTTCCCGGCCTGGAATTCGACGACATCAGCCCCGATGGTTTTGCCCCCAAGGAGCGCGTGGCCGATTACTTCGAAGCCTATGCCCGCAAGTTCAAGGCGCCGATCCGCACTGGCGTGGAAGTGCAGAAGGTTGAGCGCAACGTTGGCCGCCCGGGCTTCACCATCGAGACCTCCCAAGGCGTGATCGAGGCCAGCCGCGTGGTGGCTGCCACGGGTCCGTTCCAGCGTCCGGTGATCCCGCCGATCGCCCCCAAGGATGCGCAACTGCTGCAGATCCACTCCGCCGACTACCGCAATCCCGGGCAATTGCCCGAGGGTGCCGTGCTGGTGGTGGGCGCCGGTTCCTCGGGCGTGCAGATCGCCGATGAATTGCAGCGCTCCGGCAAGCAGGTGTACCTGTCGGTAGGCGCCCACGATCGTCCGCCCCGCGCCTATCGCAACCGCGATTTTTGCTGGTGGCTGGGGGTGCTGGGCGAGTGGGACCAGGCCGCGATGAAACCCGGCCGCGAGCACGTGACGATCGCCGTCAGCGGCGCCCAGGGTGGCCGCACCGTGGATTTTCGTGGCCTGGCCCATGCCGGCATGGTGCTGGTGGGCCTGACCCAATCGTTCAACGGCAGCGTGGCGACCTTCCAGGCGAACCTGGCGGACAACCTGGCCCGGGGCGATGAAAACTACCTGGCCCTGCTCGACGCCGCCGATGCCTACATCGAACGCAATGGCCTGGACCTGCCGGAAGAACCCGAAGCGCGCCATACCTTCCCGGAGCCGGACTGTGTCTCCAACCCGATCCTCGAACTCGACCTGGCCAAGGCCGGCGTGACGTCGATCATCTGGGCCACCGGTTTTGCCGTGGACTACAGCTGGCTGCAGGTCGACGCCTTCGACGACAACGGCAAGCCCCGGCATCAGCGCGGTGTGTCCAGCGAGGCGGGCGTGTATTTCCTCGGCCTGCCCTGGCAGTCCCGTCGCGGTTCGTCCTTCATCTGGGGCGTGTGGCATGACGCCAAGTACGTGGCCGATCACATTGCCATCCAGCGGACCTATCTCGAGTACCGCGATGCCGACCAACGCGAGGCCCAAGCCTGCCCGGCCGCACATAAGACCACTGCCAACGCTTGATTCCCGCACGGCGCGTGAACCGCGCCGGCCCCCAAAATTTCAGGAGTTTCAAATGACCACGCCAACCCATACCCGCATTCGCATGTTCAACACCAAGGAAACCTACCCGAACCAGAGCCTGGACAACGACCTGTGCCAGGCCGTCCGCGCCGGTAACACCGTGTATGTGCGCGGCCAGGTCGGCACCGATTTCGAGGGCAACCTGGTTGGCCTGGGCGATCCGCGGGCACAGACCGAGCAGGCCATGCGCAACGTCAAGCAACTGCTGGAAGAAGCTGGCAGCGACCTGAGCCACATCGTCAAGACCACCACCTACCTGATCGATCCGCGCTACCGCGAGCCGGTGTACCAGGAAGTGGGCAAGTGGCTCAAAGGCGTGTTCCCGATTTCCACTGGGCTGGTGGTGACGGCATTGGGTCAGCCGCAGTGGCTGATGGAGATCGATGTGATTGCGGTGATCCCCGAATAACGGGCAGACCGCGTCGCGACAAACTCCAGCCGCCCGCTCCCGCCATTGATCTTCTGTAGGAGCGAGCTCGCTCCTACAAAATCCAGACAAGGACCCGCCCCATGACCTTTTCCATCGCCGCCCGCTGCCCCGACACCGGTCAGTTCGGCATCGCCATCAGCTCCTCGAGTATCGCTGTCGGCGCCCGCTGCCCCTGGTTATTGCCCGGTGTGGGCGCCGTCTCGACGCAGAACATCACCCTGCCCTCCCTTGGCCCGGAAACCCTGGCCCTGATGGAGCAGGGCCTGGCACCCGCCGAGGCCCTGGACAAGGTGCTGACCCGCAACGGCTACAGCCAGTACCGGCAGATCACCGCCATCGACCACCTCGGCCGCACCGCGCACTTCAGCGGCGCGCAAACCCTGGGCAACCATAACGCGGTGTCCGGCGAGCAATGCGTGGCGGCCGGCAACATGCTCGCAAGCCCGGCGGTGATCGAGGCCCTGGTCCGCGCCTTCGAACAGGCTGAAGGCCAACTGGCCGACCGCTTGATCGCGGCGATGCAAGGTGGCGTGGCGGCCGGTGGCGAAGCCGGGCCGGTGCATTCGGCCGCGGTCATGGTGGTCGGCGAGCTGACCTGGCCGATCGTCAACCTGCGGGTCGACTGGGCCGACGAAGATCCGATTGGCCAGCTGCAGAGGCTCTGGCTGGCCTACCGTCCGCAGGTCCAGGACTACATCGACCGCGCCCTGGCGCCCGACCGGTCCCCTGGCTACGGCGTCGCTGGAGACGATCGATGAGCGCCAGCCGCGATCTGCTCGCAACGCTGGTGGCGTTCGACACCACCAGCCGCGAATCCAACCTGCAGCTGATCGAGTTTGTCCGCGACTACCTCACAGGCTTCGATGTGCCGTGCCAGCTGGTCTACAACCAGGAGCGCAGCAAAGCCAACCTGTTCGCCACGATCGGCCCGGCGGACCGGCCGGGCATCGTGCTCTCGGGGCACACCGACGTGGTCCCGGTCGACGGCCAGCCGTGGACCGTCGCGCCGTTCCAGCTCACCGAGCGCGATGGCCTGCTGTACGGTCGCGGCACGGCGGACATGAAGGGCTACATCGCTTGCGTGCTCGCCCTGGTGCCCGCGCTGGTGCAGGCCTCGTTGCGCCTGCCGGTGCATATCGCCCTGTCCTACGACGAGGAAGTCGGCTGCCTGGGCGTGCGCTCCCTGCTCAAGGCCCTCGAGCAACGTCCGGTCAAACCGCTGCTGTGCATCATTGGCGAACCCACCGAGCTCAAACCGGTGCTGGGCCACAAGGGCAAGCTGGCGATGCGCTGCGACATCCACGGTCACGCCTGCCATTCGGCCTACGCCCCGCTCGGGGTCAATGCCATCGAATACGCAGCCGAGCTGATCGGTGAACTGAAGCGCATCGGCCAACGGCTCAAGGCCCCGGAGCTGCATGACCCGCGCTTCGATCCGCCGTTCTCCACCGTGCAAACCGGGGTGATTGGCGGCGGCAAGGCCTTGAACATCGTGCCGGCCGACTGCCGCTTCGACTTCGAAGTTCGCGCCCTGCCCTCCCACGACCCGCGCCTGGTGGCAGAGGAACTGCAGGCTTATGCCGAGCAGCAGTTGTTGCCGCGCATGCGCGCCGTGAGCGAGCACAGCGAGATCCGCTTCAGTGAGTTGTCGGCGTACCCCGGCCTGGCCACCGATGCCCGCAGCGAAGCCGCGGAATTGATCGCCGCGTTTTCCGGCTCGCGGGAATTCGGCACGGTGGCGTTCGGCACCGAAGGCGGTCTGTTCGATGCAGCGGGCATCCCGACGGTGGTGTGTGGCCCGGGAAGCATGGAGCAAGGCCATAAACCCGATGAGTTCGTCAGCCTGGAACAACTGAACGGCTGCGACGCCATGCTGCAACGGATGCTGCTGGCCATCAGCAACTGATCCCTGGCCCGACGCTCAGGTATAGAGTCGGGCCAGTTCTTCCTGGCAGTAATCGACGAACAGCTGCACCGGTTTGGTCAGCTGTGCCCGGCGCAACCACGCCGCGGACAACCCCGAGCCGGTGACGTTTTCGGCCAGCGGCACGCACACGACTTTTTGCCCGTCATAGGTGTACTCGGAAAACGGTTTGGTCACCAGGATCGAAAAGCCGAAACCCCGCCCGACCATCCCGCGCACCATCTCGATCGACGGCGAGCTGAACACGATGTTCGGCGTCAGCCCGCGCTCTTCGAAAATGCTCACGAAGTAGGTTCGGCTGGGCACCACGTCCAGCAAAATCATCGGCTCCAGCACCAGGTCGTGCAGCGAGACTTTCGCCTGCTGGGCGAAGCGATGGTCGGCGGGCAGCAAGGCATAGGGTTGCTGGGCCGGCATCAGCGCCACGGTCTCGATGGTGCTGTCCAGGTCATGTTCGTAGACCATGGCCATGTCGATGCTGCCGGCGGTCAACGCCTGCACCAGCTCCTGCTGCTCGCCATCGCGAATGCGTATTTCCACCCCGGGCCAGCGCTCCTTGAAACCGGCGATCAGGCGTGGCAGGTACAGCGGTGCCACGGTTTCAAAACAGCCGATGTCGATCTGTCCCGCCACCACGTCGTTGTCCGCCAGGGCGTTCTGCTCGAACTCATGGGCGACCCGCAGCAGCTCCTGGGCCTTGCGGTAGAACCGCGAGCCGCTCGGCGTCAGCGACACCCCCTGAGCGTGATGGCGGATGAACAGTTGCACGCCAAAACTTTCTTCCAGGTGCTTGATCGCCGTCGATACCGATGGCTGCGCGATGTAGAGCTTGCGCGAGGCCTCCGCCACGCTGCCGCAGTCGGCCGTGGTGACGAAATACCTGAGCTGGCGCAGGTTGTAGGCGGCCATGGGAACCTCCGGAAAACAGAACATCAGGGTCAAGGAATCGGCAGCGCACACAAGGGGTTGGTGCCGGCCTGCGGTCAAGGCTGAACATACCGGAGGCGACCGCCGGCGCGGCATATATTTTTTAAGGTTTGAAGCAACAAACTTACTAATTTATCTATCCCGAGCCATTGCACATGATCGCTCCAACAAGAAAAGCGTCGTTCGCGCGACGCTCACCGAAGTACGTCCACGTACTCACTTTGCCTTGGAGTTCGTCATGGTAACCACTGCAGCAACGAGCGCTCCGCTCATCGAGAAACACACGATCGGCTACGTGCCGCCGCAAGACCGTCATGGCAAGACGCGCGACCTGTTCACCCTGTGGTTCGGTGGCAACATCGCGCCCTTGCCCATCGTCACCGGCGCCCTCGGCGTGCAGCTGTTTCACCTGAACCTGGTGTGGGGCATCGTCGCCATCCTCGTCGGCCATCTGGTCGGCGGCGTGCTGATGGCGCTGCACTCGGCCCAGGGCCCGCAGATGGGCATCCCGCAGATGATCCAGAGCCGCGCGCAATTCGGCTCCCTCGGCGCGCTGCTGGTGGTGCTGATCGCCGGCGTCATGTACATCGGCTTCTTCGCCTCCAACATCGTGCTGGCGGGAAAATCCCTGCACGGCGTGGTCGACAGTGTCCCGGTACCCGTGGGCATCGTCATCGGCGCCCTGGGTTCGGGCATCATCGGCATCATCGGCTATCGCTTCATCCACGTACTCAACCGTATCGGCACCTGGGTGCTGGGCATCGGCATCGTGCTGGGCTTCGCCTACATCCTGACCCACGTGCAGACGGACGACTTCCTCACCCGCGGCAGCTTCAACATCTCCGGCTGGCTGGCGACGGTGTCCCTGGCCGCGCTCTGGCAAATCGCCTTCGCGCCCTACGTGTCCGACTACTCGCGCTACCTGCCGGCCGACGTGCCCGTGGCGTCGACCTTCTGGACCACCTACCTGGGCACCGTGCTCGGTTCCAGCCTGTCGTTTGTCTTCGGCGCCGTCGCCGTACTGGCCACGCCCGTCGGCATGGACACCATGGACGCGGTCAAGCTCGCCACCGGTTCCATCGGCCCGCTGATGCTGGTGCTGTTCCTGCTCAGCGTCATCAGCCACAACGCCCTCAACCTCTACGGCGCCGTACTGTCGCTGATCACCCTCGTGCAGACCTTCGCCTACCGCTGGATCCCCACCGCCAAGAGCCGCGCCGTGCTCTCGGTGATCGTGCTCGGCGCCTGCTGCTTCGCCGCCGTCGGTGCCTCCGCTGACTTCATCGGCCACTTCGTCGACATGGTGCTGGTGTTGCTGGTGGTGCTGGTGCCGTGGACGGCGATCAACCTGATCGACTTCTACGCCATTCACAAGGGCAAGTACGACATCGACTCGATCTTCCACGTCGATGGCGGCATCTACGGGCGCTACAACCCGCAGGCGCTGCTGGCCTACGCGATCGGCATCCTGGTGCAGATTCCGTTCATGAACACGCCGCTGTACGTCGGACCGATTTCCGAGCACATCAACGGTGCGGATCTGTCCTGGGTGGTGGGCCTGGTGATTACCTCGCCGTTGTACTGGTGGCTGGCCAATCGCGACAGTGCCTACAAGCGTCGGTTGTCGAGTGGGAAACTCGCTACCAGCCTGTAATCAAGATCCACAAGCCTGCTCGCGACAAAGCCCTGACATGGAATCGTCAGGCCTTTCGCGAGCAAACTCCACCTGAATCGACCCGCGCTTGATACCTCGCTGATACGTCCCCCCGATCGTGCTGTTACCTCACCGCCCCACTTGTCACTTCTGCGCCGCACGGCAGGCCAATACAGTATGGCCTTCGGTGTGTTGCGGCAGGCACGAACGCTGTCGACCCTCAACTCCACCGATTTCCCATCACGGAAGAGGTGACATCATGAGTTTCGTCAAAGTTGAAAAAAACCAGAGCAGCGCCCCGTCGGAAGCCGACATGATAAAAGCCATGTTCGAGTCTGGCGGCGTACCGGGCGAGTGCAGCGGCAACAACGCTGCTCGCACCCTGACCTACGCCGGCCTGGTCAATCACACGGTGTATGAGAACAAGCTGATCGAGATTGCCAAGGGCAAGCGCACCAGCTGGAACTTCGTCTGGGCCGATGTGAAGGCAGCCTGAGGCCCTGGCGGGGCGGCCCGTCGTTCGCCCCGCCACTTCAACCTGATTGATACCCCCCCGTTACCCGCCTGTAACGCCAAGACACTTAGCCCATGCGCTGCTTGAACCTAGAGTGAAGCCCTCGATGGATGGACCGGGTTGACTGCCCTCCACCCATCGATTGCCCAACACACCACCAAGGAAGAGGGACACCATGAGCCAATCAAACGCTGTCAGCCAACAACGCCAGCAGCTGCACGATGATGTGCAAGAAGCCGTCAAGTCGATCATGGGTGCAACGCAACTGAAGGCGTCGGACTATGGCAGGGTCTTGAAGTCCGCCCTGGCGGCGGCGCAAAAAACCGTCACCATCGAAATCGCCGCCGGCGACCTGACCCTGCTCAAGAAGTCTGGCTACAAGCTGTGCTTTGCCAAGAAGGTCGGCACCGCCGACTACAACGTGGTCTGGCAGTCCTATGTCGCGTACCTGAGCAATAACGAATTCAGCTGGACGCCGTTGTATCAGCTGTTCGCCTCCAACGTGTTCAAGGAAAACGTCCAGGTCAAAGTCTCGACCAACATCGTCAATATCGGTCTTGGGCAAACCTCGACACTCGATGAACACGGCCTGCTGAGCCCGGCGATCACGGGCGGCCCGGACGTTTCCATGACCTTTGTGAACGAGTACGCGCCGATCCATCCGGGGATCAACCAGCTGTCCACCGGCATCGATGGCAATCAGGTCAGCACGCCGATCTACGTGGCGGTGGACCCGGTCGTCACCGGTAAAACCGTACTGACCCCCGTTGAAACCATCCTCGTATGGTTCGAACAGAACGTACAGACCAGTACCATGTTCAGTACCTCACGCTCCAAGGCGATCGAAATCGACCTGACGTTCGAAAACACCGCCGGTCGCCTTTACGAAGGCGGTCAATGGAAAACCGTGTAACTGCTGCGCACCGGGGCAACCCCAGGGTTGCCCCTTTCATTCGTCGATCGCGCCTTTGGCAAAGTAGCCCGTCAGGGACAGGCAGATCGATTGCGCCAGGTCCTCCTGGGTGGCGATGCCATAAGGCTGGTTGCGATCGAACTGCGCCGACCAGCGAATCCGCCCCTGCGCCACATCCACCAGGCGCAACGACGCCCGCACCCGCGCTGGCTCGACCCGCACGCTGCCTTCCAGGCAATAGCTGTAGCGCCCGCCGCGTCCGCCATCCGCTGCTTTTACGCTGCTGCGCGGCACCTTCATTAACACATGATTGGCCACGCTTTGCGTTTGCTCGAACGACTCGAACAAGCGACAGCTCAGCTCTTCGCACAAGCCCCGGGCGAAGTCATCGCCATCCGGGGTGATGCAGGTGAACGGCTGGATCTGCAAAACCGGATGGCGGGTGGCGGTCCCCTTGGTTTGCAACCGCTGATAAGCCAGGCGATAACACCCGGCAGGTATGCTCAGCCGCACCGGGTCCTGCTGGCCGTTGCTGGCGTAATGCGCCGCGAGCTTGCGCCGCAACCGCCCCACCTGCACCCGCACCACCGGATCGTCGCCGGTGCAGTACACCGCCGGATCGCGACGGAACACCGCGATGCCGATGGCGTGTTCGGTAAGAGGGGTATTTGAAGGTTGCAGGTCGTGCTCGACCAGAAAGCGCAACAAACTGCCCATGCGCCGGGATTTGGCGAACAACGGGCTGGCCAGCAGCAACGCCAGTACGCGCTGCATCTCTTCAGGATCGAGCGCCACGGGAACCCCCGCCGCGCTCGAATCAACCATGCGCTTGATCACCATCGCCTGCCTCCGTGCAGATTGCCGACAGGAATAGACGTGGAACTCCGTGGTTGCGCACGCAACGTGAGCCCAGGACAGGCTCGGGTGCTGCAACGACGAAGCTTAGCAGCCGTGATGAGATGGGCAGGCAAATGCGCTGATAGCCAGCTGACATCCGACGAACGTTAGATTTTGATCTGCAAAACTTGTAGGACATTTCCCATTCTGACAAGGGAATTGTCCGCCGGTGGGTTGCGAAGTGGCTGTAGTACCGACACCCTCATTTCCTGGGACAAACCCTATCTCCACACCTGAAGAGCCGCGCCAACCAAAAAAACCGGACCCTTCACCACAAAAAACCGTGCCACCCCGCACCTGTAGATACCGTCTTGAACCTCACCGGGCAAGCGCAAGTTTCGGGTCGTAGGGTTGGCCCGACTTGAGCACGCCGTAAACGAAGTGCAGCAGCTTGCGCATCGCCGCACAGATGATCTGCTTGGGGGCCTTGCCGTTGGCCTTCAGGCGGTCTTTCATGGCCTTGATCGCCTCGTTATGCTGCAACGCTACCAGGCCTGGCATGTAGAGGCCTGCACGCACACTCACTGAGCCGATTTTTGAAATCGTAGTGCGCCCCTTGAGCTTGCCCGAGTCGTGAAGCTTCGGGTTCAGTCCGGCAGCAGCGACTAGTTTGCGAGGATCGTCGTACTTGCGCAGGTCGCCCAGTTCGGCCAGCAGCCGCTCAATCGTTTTTTCCCCGATACCGTCAATGGTCACGATCAAGTCGCGCATCTCGCGCATATCCGGGTCGTCATCGATGTGGTTTTTGATTGCCTTGTGCGTTTCAGCGATCTCTTTTTCGATGTGGCGCAGCACAGAGTTGATCGAGGCTTTAACCTTCTCATCGGACACATCCAGACGATTGCACTCCATTCGCTCCATCTCCTGGAGATCATCCAGGCGGCGCACCAGGGCTTTGAGCTGGCGATATTTGAGCGGCTCCGGCGCCCACAGCGCAAGCCTTTCATTCTTTTCGCGGGCGAAGTCAGCGATCAGTTTGGCATCGCTTTTATCGGTTTTGATCCGACGTAACTCGCTGTCGGCGTAGGCGTGGGTCGTGGCCGGATTGACCACGCAGACCCGGTAACCCTTGTTGTAAACGAACTCGGCCAGCTCCAGGTGATAGATACTGGTCGCTTCCATCACGATCAGGGCCGAAGGTTCGACCTGTTTTACCAACTAGGCCTCGAACTCTTTGAAACCCTTTGAATCGTTAGCCAGTTTGGCCTTGGTTTTGTGTTTGCCATTTGGCAGATGAGTAGCAATATCAAAGGTGTTCTTTGCGACATCGACGCCGACGAAACTGGACATGACCGTCCCTCCATTAGTCCGTTGCGATCATCACTGCACTCCGTCCAACCTTGTGAATGCGGGCTCTCGCCAGAGACGGGCCCAAGATACCGTTCGAACTGTATGAGTGAGTGTGGAGGGCTGGAGCACAATCTACATCACAGGCACAAAGCCTAAGGAGCTGCACGGCTTCCAGGTCCCTCCCTCGATGATCAGTCGAGAACTATCGCTCTTGATGGAGCGATAGTCGAGATACAAGGAGCTGCCGCAGGCTGCGATCTTTTGACCTTAAAATTCCAAAACCAGCCCTACACCTCATTTGCAGCCACCAAAACCACTGCCTATATTCGGGCCCGTCGCTGACAGAAGTGGGCAATAGGGTTTCGCAGCCCTATCGATACGAGTAGCTCTTCTTACAGATACGAGGAAGATTTACTTGTGACCATGAATAATCCGCCACCCCGCTTCATCCCCATGAAGCAATTCGCCACCAGCTACCCCGTCCTCCTCATCGACAACCAGGCCCCAATCCGCGAACTCCACAACTGCGTCAGCGAACGCCTCAACGCCGTCCTCCAGTACATCAACCTCATGGCCTGCACCAGCCTGCCCGACTACGCCGAAAACGACATCAACACCGTCGCCAACATCGCCCGGATTCTGCTCCAGGATGTGCGGGATGTGTTTGGGGTGATTGAGCAACGGGGGTTTGAGGTGCCTAAGGTGCAGTGATCAATTTTCAGCTCGAGAACCCGCTTTCAATGCGGGTTCTTCTCTTGTCGTGGTCTTGATTCCCACAGCGATTGTGGCTTGATTCGTTGACGACATGCAGCAGGAAATTGGCATCCAATCTACTTGTTTCCGGGAAACATGCCTGTCACTAGCGGCTGACTGATTCGGCAAGGAGCGAACTCTGCAAATAGTCTATAGAATCAGGCGCAATTGAGAAGAACACGGCATGAGCACTGATTTCGGGCACCTGACCTCAAGAGTTTCTGGGCCGGAAATACTGTGACAGAGGAAAGCTGAGGATTAGCGATGAAAATTGAATACCTCGAGATCACGGGCTTCAAGAGCGCGGCACACATTGTCCTGAATGACGTACCAGCCTTTACGGTTCTGGCCGGCTCGAATGGTGCTGGCAAGAGCAATATCACTGATGCGCTCGATTTTTTAGGCGCGGTAGTAAAGCGCGGCGCCACTCAGGCAATCCGGGATTTTGGTGGATTTCAACAAATTCACTGCTTCAAGCACCGAAAGGAAAAACGCACGACCATTTCCTTCACCCTCAGAATAAATCTTGAGGAAGTGGCATTCGACTACAACCTGTCGATATCCGAAATACACCGAGAGCCTCGAGTACTTGAAAGCCTAAAGGTTAATGGTGTTCAAGTTATTGACCGCAAGAGCAGCGATCAGACACGTATCGCCTTGACTGACAGTGAAAACCTGCAGCACTTCCCTAAATATGCACAGGACATGAGTGCACTGATGTTGCTAGGCAATTCGCCGATATATCGAATGCTTACCAACATCCAGGTATTTCGAATTAACCCTACAGAAGCCAAGGAGCCAGATAGTTCGACAGCAGATGCTACGACTCTTGATAGTCATGGTCGGAACGTGGCCACCATGCTGTCAATTCTGGAGAAGAACGAGCACTTTCGAGAACAGGTTCTCGAGTGGATCGAATTGATCGTTCCCGGGATGGAGAACGTATCCACCGAGAAACAGCGACTGGATGGTTCTACAGTCATCACCTTCAAAGAAGAAGGAACGAAAGCTCGCTTCCCGGCGCGTCTGATTTCAGATGGGACAATTTATGCTCTCTGTATCATGACTGCTGTACTTAGCCGAGCAGGGAAATCCGGCATAACAATCATAGAGGAGCCAGAACGGGGCATTCATCCGAAGGCTATTGGCGAACTTGTACAGTTGATGCGTGAAAATGCATCAGTTGATCACCCGGTTTTCATCACCACTCATAGCGAGTCTGTGGTACGCAACCTTGATCTTGAAGAGCTATGGCTGGTGAATAAAGACGATGGCAAGACCAAAGTCAAACGTGCTTCAGAGTCGTCCGTAAATAAAAAAGACATTCCGCTTGATACGGCGTGGCTTACCAATCTTTTTGATGGGGGTCTGCCATGGTGAGAGTCGGATTCATCGTTGAAGGTGATAGCGAAAAAATCGTTGTCGAATCGGCGGACTTCCAAGCGTTCTTGCAAGAAAACGAGTTTTTGCTGGTTAACCCTGTAGTCAATGCCAAAGGTGGCGGTAACCTCTTGCCGCAAAATATCGATGCTTATCTAAACCGTCTGGATCAGCAGGCGGTAGACGTCATCGTTGTGCTGACCGATCTCGAAGACGAAGAGTCAGTTGATCTGGTGCGAGAACGCATCTCAAATCCACGGATAAACATTATTTTCGTCGCAGTCAAAGCTTTGGAGGGATGGTTTCTAGCTGATTCGGTCGCAATGAACAAATGGCTAGGCATTGATGACTTCAATGAATTGCAACCTGAGCAGACACTCAACAAGCCATGGGATCGTTTGAAAGAACTATCAAACGCGCTGGGCAAGCAAGGGCCAGGCAACAAAACCGCATTCGCAAAAAAGATGACCAAGCACTTCGGTTTCAGCATCCGTCAAGCTGCATCGCACCCACAGTGTCGAAGTGCGCAGGAGCTTGTTCACTTTTTCACAACGCAGCGCTGAGCAGCCTGACTTAGTTCCAGCGCCCGATCCCCGCCGGGAAAGGCGGTGGAATATTCCCCGAAATTAAGCGCCCGGGAGCACGTTGACTGCGCTGATTATCCGTCTCCCATTTTCGCAACCGCAAATTAAATGAACCCTGCGTGCACCTGCCCACCTAACGGAAAGACTATTCAGGAGGTGACTACATGCAGATCGAAACGACGTGGATTGTATTGGCAGCCGTTCTTCTGTTGATCGAGTTGTGGGCCATCAATCGGGTGCGCAAAAGCGCAGGCAAAGCGAGCAGCAAAGGTGTGTGGATGGTGGTGATCGTGTTTGTGCCGCTGATCGGGCTGATACTGTGGGCCCTGGCGGGGCCCAAGCACATCGCTCACCACCCGGATCCAGCACAGGCCAGACAATAAGGCTGGGGAAATGCGTTAACGCTTCGTGACTGAGCGAAATGCATGGAACCACAGGCCACATCGGGGTTTCGAAACTTTATCAGCGCTGATCCTGGATCAAACAAGGCGCCATTGGAGAGGAAATCCCGATGAACACTAGACTGCTGCTTTTGCTCGCTGGCCTGTGCCCTGCCCTGGCGTACGCCGAAGGTTGCGACGTGCTGACCCGATCCCAAAGCGCTTCCATTCCCGTGGTGGAAAGTCATAGCTGCTATGAGTACGAAGGCATGCCGGTCAATTCCATCGACTGGTCATGCAGCAACGAGAGCAAGGAGATGCTGACCAGTACCAAGAAGAAAGTCGAACATTGTGACGATCATTACCAGGCCACCTGCATCGCCACCTTGACCCAGGAATCCCTGGCCAACCCTCATTCCACCAGCAAGGACAAGAACAGTCAGTCGGTCAATATTCCCGACAATGCCCAGGTCACGACGTATTACTACGGTGCCGAGCACATCGCCCAAGCCAAGATTGATTGCGAGTCGGGCGGTGGTCACTGGAAGACCAAATAAAAAAACCGATGCCTGAGCGGGCATCGGTTTTTTATCAAGCGCCATGGATGATGCGCCGCCGGATCACGTCACGCCGTAATCAGAAGTTTGCCGGCGTGTTGGCGCTGATGATTTCCGCCTCATCCTGGCCGATATTGCGAAACTTGTGCGGCAACGTCGTCGGAAAGTAATACCCGTCCCCGGCATTGAGCACACTGATCTGCCCATCCACCGTCAATTCGACGGTGCCACGGGTGACCAGACCGCACTCCTCGCCTTCCGAATGCACGATCGGCTCTTCCCCGGAACTCGCACCCGGTGCGTACTGTTCGCGCAGCAGACGCATCTGCCGGCTTGGCACGGACGCGCCGATCAGCAGCAGGCGCAGGCCGTGGCGGCCGAGGTCGGGCTGTTCGTTGGCGCGGAAGACGTATTGGTGCTCGCGCGGCGGTTGATCGAAGGTGAAGAAGTCGGCCAGGGACATGGGGATGCCTTCGAGCAGCTTTTTCAGCGAGCTGACGGAAGGACTGACGCGATTCTGCTCGATCAGGGAAATGGTGGCATTGGTGACGCCGCTACGCCGGGCCAGCTCGCGCTGGGACAGTTTGTAGCTTTCGCGTACTAATTTGAGTCGTGAGCCCGTGTCCATGACAGCCTTATGTGCTTGGTACGCAAGGGTAATGGGGGTGGAGAGCAGGCGTGGATCGCGCCGTTTTCCTGTCCCGGAAACGTGAAAGGCGGCTATTAAATCACGTTTGTGGGTGTTGCTGTAGGAGCTGCCGCAGGCTGCGATCTTTTGATCTTGATCTTGAAAAGCAAGATCAAAAGATCGCAGCCTGCGGCAGCTCCTACACGGGAACGTGGTGTTTCAGGTAAAAAGCCGGTGGCCTTCCTGGGGTTGACCACCGGCGAGGTAAAGCTTAGATCCCGAAACGGTCGCGCAGCGAGTAGTACACCGCACCCAGGGCGGTCAAAGGCGCCGAGAAGGTGCGCCCGCCAATCATCGGCATGTGCGGCAGCGAGGCGAAGGCGTCGAAGCGTTCGGCGTCGCCGCGGATCATTTCCGAAATCAGCTTGCCCGCCAGGTGCGAACAGGTGACGCCGTGGCCGCTGTAGCCCTGCATGTAGTAGGCGTTTTTCTCGATACGGCCGAATTGCGGCATGCGCGACATGGTCAGCAGGAAATTGCCGGTCCAGCGGTAGTCGATCTTCACGTCCTTCAACTGCGGGAAGGTCTTGAGGATTTTCGGGCGGATCAGTTGTTCGATGTCGTCCGGCTCACGGGCGCCGTAGACCACGCCACCGCCGTAGAGCAGGCGGTTGTCGGCGGTCAGGCGGTAGTAGTCGAGCAGGTAGTTGCAGTCTTCGACGCAGTAGTTGTTCTTGATCAGGCTGCGGGCCTGCTTTTCCGACAACGGCTCGGTGACGACAATCTGCGAACCGCACGGCATGCTCTTGCTGGTCACGCGGTTGTCCAGGCCCTGCGGCAGGTAGGCGTTACCGGCGATCAGCAGGTACTTGGCCTTCACCACGCCTTTGGCGGTGCGTACGGTGATCGGCTCGCCATAGGTGATTTCCACCGCCGCCGATTGCTCGTAGATCTTGCCGCCCAGGCCGATGATCGCCGAAGCCTCGCCCAGCGCCAGGTTCAGCGGGTGAATATGCCCGCCCTGCATGTCCAGCAGGCCGCCGACGTAGGCGTCGGAACCGACTTCGCGCTTGATGTCATCCTTGCCGAGCATGGTCAGGTTCTTGTTGCCGTAGCGTTCCCAGCCCTTCTTCTGTTCGGCCAGGCCCTTGAGCTGCTTCTTGTTCATCGCGGCAAATATGCCGCCCGGACGGTAGTCGCACTGGATGTCGTAGTGCTGTATGCGCTGACGGATGATGTCGGCGCCTTCGAAAATCATGCTGCCGAGGACTTCGGCGGTCTTGTCGCCGTAGCGCTCTTCGATGACGTCGACGTCACGGCTATAAGAGTTGACCAGTTGACCACCGTTGCGACCGCTGGCGCCGAAGCCGACTTTGGCGGCTTCGAGCACGGTGACGCTGTAGCCCGCTTCGGCGAGGAACAGTGCCGAGGACAGGCCGGTGTAACCGGCGCCGATCACGCAGACGTCGCAGTCCACCGCGCCCTCCAGCACCGGGAAATCGCCGGTGAAGTTGCGGGTGGCGGCGTAGTAGCTGTTTACATGTGCTTGTTTCATAAGTTTCTCCGATGGCCGCCGCAAAGAGCCGGCGACCGCCGCTTTATTGTTATTAGAGCTTGATCCAGGTCGCTTTCAGTTCGGTGTACTTGTCGAACGCATGCAGCGATTTGTCCCGGCCATTGCCCGACTGCTTGAACCCGCCGAACGGCGCGGTCATGTCGCCGCCGTCGTACTGGTTGACCCAGATGCTGCCGGCACGCAGGCCACGGGCGAAGGTGTGGGCCCTGCTCAGGTTGCTGGTCCACACGCCGGCGGCCAGTCCGTAGATACTGTCGTTGGCAATCGCCAAGGCTTCTTCAGGGGTGTCGAAGGTGATCACCGACAACACCGGGCCGAAAATTTCTTCCTGGGCGATGGTCATGGCGTTGGTCACGCCGTCAAAAATCGCCGGCTCGACGTAGAGGCCGCCGGTGTCTTCGAGGGTGCGGCTGCCGCCCGCGATCAACCGGGCGCCCTGCTCCTTGCCGATGTCGATGTAGCGCAGCACGTTGTCCAGTTGACGCTGGTCCACCACCGCGCCGACGGTGGTCGCCGGATCGAGCGCGTGCCCCGGTTTCCAGCCTTGCAGGGCTTCCACCAGCAGCGGGATGAACTGCTCGCGGATGGAGCGTTCCACCAGCAGGCGCGAGCCGGCGGTGCAGACTTCGCCCTGGTTGAAGGCAATGGCGCCGGCGGCGGCCTGCGCGGCGGCGCGCAAGTCCGGTGCATCGGCGAACACCACGTTGGCGCTCTTGCCACCGGCTTCAGCCCAGACGCGTTTCATGTTGCTTTGCCCGGCATAGATCATCAGTTGCTTGGCAATCGCCGTGGAGCCGGTGAAGGCCAGCACGTCGACGTCCATGTGCAACGCCAGCGCCTTGCCGACGGTGTGGCCGAAACCCGGCAGCACGTTGAACACGCCTTTGGGGATGCCCGCATCCAGCGCCAGCTGCGCGATGCGAATGGCTGTCAGCGGCGACTTTTCCGAAGGCTTGAGGATGAACGAGTTGCCCATCGCCAGGGCCGGGGCGAATTTCCAGCTGGCCATGATCAGCGGGAAGTTCCACGGCACGATGGCCGCTACTACGCCGGCCGCTTCGCGCGTCACCAGGCCCAGTTGGTCGTGGGGGGTGGCGGCCACTTCGTCGTAGATCTTGTCGATGGCTTCGGCGGTCCAGCGGATCGCATTGGCGGTGGCCGGAATGTCGATGGCCAGCGAATCGCCGATCGGCTTGCCCATGTCGAGGGTTTCGAGCAGCGCCAGTTCTTCCTGGTTGGCCAGGATCAGGTCGGCGAAGCGGATCAGGATGCGCTTGCGCTCGGCCGGGGCCAGCCCGGACCAGACGCCGGATTCGAAGGTGCGGCGGGCGACGGCGACGGCCAGGTTAGCGTCGGCTTCGTCGGTGCTGGCGACGTTGGCCAGGAAACGGCCGTCTACCGGGCTGATGCATTCGAACGTCGCGCCGCTGGCGGCTGCGCAGTATTGGCCGTCAATGAAGGCACGGCTTTCGATTGTCAGGGACTGGAAGCGTTGCTCCCAGTCGCTGCGAGTAGTTGTCATGGTTGTGACTCGACGCAGGGGAATAGGTGATCGTCAGGCCGACGCCCGCCAATTCAAATTTGAAATGCGATCCCTGTGGGAGCGGGCTTGCTCGCGAAGGCGCCGGCACATCCAATATTGATGTCGCCTGACACTCCGCTTTCGCGAGCAAGCCCGCTCCCACATTTGATTGTGTTGAACCGACTAATCAGACGGTATGCAAGTACCAGTTGTACTCAAGGTCGGAGATGGAGTTCTCGAACTCGGCCAGCTCGCTTTCCTTGCACGCCACGAACACGTCGATGTACATCGGGTCGATGTATTTGGCCATGACTTCGCTGTCGTCCAGCTCGCGCAGGGCATCGCGCAGGTTGTTCGGCAGGCTCTGTTCGTTCTGCTCGTAGCTGTTGCCTTCCACCGGGGCGCCCGGCTCGATCTGGTTGGTCAGGCCGTGGTGCACGCCGGCCAATACCGAGGCCATCAACAGGTACGGGTTGGCATCGGCACCGGCCACGCGGTGTTCGATGCGCACGGCATCCGGTGAACCGGTTGGCACGCGGACCGCCACGGTACGGTTGTCGACGCCCCAGCTCGGCGAGTTCGGCACGTAGAACTGCGCGCCGAATCGACGGTAGGAGTTGACGTTCGGGCAGAGGAACGCCATCTGCGCCGGCAGGGTCTCGAGCACACCGCCGATCGCGTGACGCAGCGCGGCGTTCTGCTCGGGATCCTCGCTGGCAAAGATGTTGTTGCCTTCCTTGTCGAGAATCGAAATGTGCACGTGCAGACCGTTACCCGCCTGGCCCGGATACGGCTTGGCCATGAAGGTGGTGTCCATCTCGTGGTCGTAGGCGATGTTTTTCACCAGACGCTTGAGCAGGACGGCGTAGTCGCATGCCTTTATAGGGTCGGCCACGTGGTGCAGGTTGACTTCGAATTGTGCAGGGGCGCTTTCCTTGACGATGGCGTCAGCCGGGATGCCCTGCTCTTTCGCACCTTCCAGGATGTCCTGCAGGCAGTCGACGTACTCGTCGAGGTCGTCGATCAGGTACACCTGGGTCGACATCGGACGCTTGCCGGACACCGGCGAACGTGGCGATTGCGGACGACCGTTCACGTTGTCCTGGTCGATCAGGTAGAACTCCAGTTCGAACGCGGCGCAGATGGTCAGGCCCATGTCGTCGAACTTGCGCACCACGTTGGCCAGGACTTCCCGCGGGTCGGCGAAGAATGGCTGGCCTTCGAGTTCGTGCATGGTCATCAGCAGTTGCGCGGTTGGGCGCTTCTGCCATGGCTCGATGCTCAGGGTGCCGGGGATCGGGTAGCAGATCCGGTCGGAGTCGCCGATGTCCAGACCCAGGCCGGTGCTTTCCACCGTGGAGCCATTGATGTCCAGGGCAAACAGGGACGCCGGCAGGTTGATGCCTTTCTCGTAAACCTTATGAAGACTGGTGCGTTCGATGCGCTTACCGCGCACCACACCGTTCATATCCGCAATCAGAAGGTCGACGTACAAAACCTCAGGATATTTCTTAAGGAATGCGTTTGCTTCGTTGAGTTGAACGGTACGCAGAGGGACCGACATGATGCACCTATTTTTTACTGTTAATTATTATGTTCACCGCCCTTTCACGTAGCCAGTCAATCCGAAAGGCAAAGTGAAGTCAATAGCGAACACCTTGCCTTTAAACGTTTATTTTCGGGCCTCTCAGAGGCACGAGAGTGCCAGATCATCCCTGGAACACGCGTAAATCCTCAGCCTCGGGCGTGCGGCGTTTAGAATTTTTTACATGAGAGTTGTTAATTAAAATCAACAAGGCTAAGCTCCGGAAAAGCTCGTTCAAGTGTGAAACTTCGAGGTGATAAAAATGGCATTCAAGCCATTGATCGGTGTTACTGCATGCGTCAAACAGATTGGCCTGCACCCCTACCATGTCAGCGGCGACAAGTACTTGCGTGCTGTCAGCGTTGCGGCACTGGGGCTGCCTGTCGTCATTCCTTCCCTGGGCGAACTGACCGAAATCGAGGATCTGCTACCGCAGCTCGACGGTCTGTTGCTGACCGGCTCGCCATCGAATGTGGAACCCTTCCACTATCAAGGCCCCGACAGCGCTCCCGGCACGGAACACGATCCCCAGCGGGATCGCACCACCCTTCCCCTGATTCGCGCAGCCATTGCCGCTGGCGTTCCGGTGCTCGGCATCTGCCGCGGCTTTCAGGAGATGAACGTGGCGTTCGGTGGCAGCCTGCATCAGAAGGTCCATGAACTTCCCGGCTTCCTCGATCATCGCGAGGCCAACCATCCCGACCTGGCGGTGCAATACGCACCGGCCCATGCCGTCGATGTGCAACCGGGCGGTGTGTTCCAGGCGCTGGATCTGCCGCCGGTGTTCCAGGTCAATTCGATTCACAGCCAAGGGATCGACCGACTCGCTCCCGGCCTGCGCGCCGAAGCACTCGCGCCGGATGGCTTGATCGAAGCGGTCTCGGTGGAGAACAGCAAGGCATTTGCCCTCGGTGTGCAATGGCACCCGGAATGGCAGGTGCTGGACAACCCGCCCTACCTGAAGATTTTCCAGGCGTTTGGCGACGCGTGCCGGCAACGGGCGGCGTTGCGTAACTCGCGCTGACGCCATAAACGATCAAACCATTTACTGCCCCCGCGAGCGGGCAGGCGGGCTTTTGCGCGCCTCTCGCCCGCGAAAACAACACACTGCAATAACAACAAGCACTACCAGGCAGCCAGGACGGCGGCGCCGAATTAACCCGAGTGGAGTGCCCGTCAGGCATGCGCAATACCTTGTAGGAGCTGGCTTGCCAGCGAAGAGGCCCTTTCAGCCGACATCATCGTTGACTGCAAGGCCGCCTTCGCTGGCAAGCCAGCTCCTACAGAGACCGCGTCCTGATTGGCGCCTTACTGCAAGGGTTTGCAATCAACTATTAAGTCAGGCCGCGTTGGCCCGACGACTGAAACCTGTTGGGAGTTTCACATGGCAAACGCCTCCAGCATCTACAGGAAGGCTCTTGAGGGTCACCAGGCACCGAAAAAGGTGTTGGTGAAAGTCGACCGCGTCACCAAGAAATTCGACGAGACCACCGCGGTGGACGATGTGTCCCTGGAAATCCATCAGGGCGAGATCTTTGCCCTGCTCGGTGGTTCCGGTTCCGGCAAATCGACGCTGCTGCGCATGCTCGCCGGCTTCGAGCGCCCGACCGAAGGCCGGATCCTGCTCGACGGCGTCGACATCACCGACATGCCGCCCTACGAGCGGCCGATCAACATGATGTTCCAGTCCTACGCCCTGTTCCCGCACATGACGGTGGCGCAGAACATCGCCTTCGGCCTCAAGCAGGATCGTTTGCCCGCCGCTGAAATCGACGCCCGTGTGGAAGAAATGCTGCGCCTGGTGCACATGACCCAGTACGCCAAGCGCAAACCCCATCAGTTGTCCGGCGGCCAGCGTCAGCGCGTGGCGTTGGCCCGCTCCCTGGCCAAGCGTCCGAAGCTGCTGTTGCTCGACGAACCCATGGGCGCGCTGGATAAAAAGCTGCGCTCGCAGATGCAGCTGGAGCTGGTCGAGATCATCGAGCGCGTCGGCGTGACCTGCGTCATGGTGACTCACGACCAGGAAGAAGCCATGACCATGGCCCAGCGCATCGCGATCATGCACCTGGGCTGGATCGCCCAGATCGGCAGCCCGGTGGACATCTATGAAGCGCCGGTCAGCCGCATGGTCTGCGAATTCATCGGCAACGTGAACGCCTTCGAAGGCACCGTGGTGGAAGACCTGGAAGGCCACGCGATCATTCACAGCGCGGACCTGGAGCAGAAGATCTACGTCGGCCATGGCGTCAGTACGTCAGTGCAGGACAAGTCGATCACCTACGCCATCCGCCCGGAAAAACTGCTGGTCAGCACCACCCAGCCGGACGCCCGCTACAACTGGTCCAGCGGCAAGGTGCATGACATCGCCTACCTCGGCGGTCACTCGGTGTTCTACGTCAAGCTGCCGGGCGGCAAGGTCGTGCAATCGTTCATGGCCAACGCCGAGCGCCGTGGTGCGCGTCCGACCTGGGACGATCAGGTCTACGTGTGGTGGGAAGACGACAGCGGCGTGGTACTGCGCGCATGAGAACCTTCAATCAACAATTGCTGCGCCTGGTGCCCAGCGGACGAAAACTGGTCATAGGCATTCCGTTCCTGTGGCTGTGCCTGTTCTTCCTGTTGCCGTTCTTCCTGGTGATGAAGATCAGCTTCTCGGAAGCGGCCCTGGCCATTCCGCCCTACTCGGAGATCTACACCTACGCCGAGCAGAAATTCAACCTGTTGCTCAACATCGGCAACTACACCTTGCTGGGCGAAGACGAGTTGTACCTGTCGGCTTACCTCGGTTCGTTGAAGGTTGCATTGCTCAGCACGCTGATGTGCCTGGTGATCGGTTTTCCGATGGCCTACGCCATCACCAAGACCAGCAAGGAAGCGCAAAACGTCCTGCTGCTGTTGATCATGATGCCGACCTGGACCGCAATCCTGATCCGCGTTTACGCGTGGATGGGCATCCTCAGCAACAACGGCTTGCTCAATGGTTTCCTGATGTGGACCGGGCTGACTTCGCACCCGATCGAGATCCTCAACACCAACACCGCTGTTTATATCGGCGTGGTCTATGCGTATCTGCCGTTCATGGTGCTGCCGCTGTACGCCAACCTGGTCAAGCACGATGGCAGCCTGCTGGAAGCCGCGTCCGACCTGGGCTCGAGCAACTTCAACAACTTCTGGAAAATCACCGTGCCGCTGGCCAAGAACGGCATCATCGCAGGCTGCATGCTGGTGTTTATTCCGGTGGTGGGTGAGTTCGTGATTCCGGAGCTGTTGGGCGGTCCCGAGACCCTGATGATCGGCCGCGTGCTGTGGCAGGAGTTCTTCAACAACCGCGACTGGCCGGTGGCGTCCGCCCTGGCGGTGGTGATGCTGTTGATCCTGATTGTGCCGATCCTGCTGTTCAACCGCAGTCAAGCCAAAGAGATGGAGGCACGGGGATGAAACGCTTCGGATTTTCAAAGTTCATGCTGATTTTCGGCCTGTCGTTTATCTACCTGCCGATGCTGATCCTGGTGATCTACTCGTTCAACGCCTCGAAGCTGGTGACGGTGTGGGGTGGCTGGTCGTTCAAGTGGTACGCCGGCCTGCTCGACAACTCGCAACTGATGGGCTCGGTGCTGCGTTCCCTGGAGATCGCCTGCTACACCGCGATTGCCGCCGTCGCACTGGGCACGCTGGCCGCGTTCGTGCTGACGCGCGTCACCCGCTTCAAGGGCCGCACGCTGTTCGGCGGCCTGGTGACCGCGCCGCTGGTGATGCCGGAAGTGATCACCGGTCTGTCGCTGTTGCTGCTGTTCGTGGCCATGGCGCAGATGATTGGCTGGCCGATGGAGCGTGGCATCGTCACGATCTGGATCGCCCACACCACGTTTTGTGCCGCCTACGTTGCGGTGGTAGTCTCCGCCCGCCTTCGCGAGCTGGACCTGTCCATCGAAGAAGCGGCCATGGACCTGGGTGCCAAGCCGTTCAAGGTGTTTTTCCTGATCACCATCCCGATGATCGCGCCATCACTGGCGGCCGGCGGCATGATGTCGTTCGCCCTGTCGCTGGATGACCTGGTGCTGGCGAGCTTCGTCTCGGGCCCGGGCTCCACCACCCTGCCGATGGAAGTGTTCTCGGCGGTGCGACTGGGCGTGAAACCGGAGATCAACGCCGTGGCCAGCCTGATCCTGTTGGCCGTGTCGATCGTGACCTTCATGGTCTGGTACTTCAGCCGCCGTGCCGAAGCCAGCCGCAAGCGGGCGATCCAGGAAGCGATGGACCAGACGGCGAGCGAATCCTGGCAACAACCGAAAAAGCAAATGGTAGAAGCGACGGCATAGGCCGTCGCGTTTCACAGATTTTGCGTTTGAATAAAAAGAATGGAGTTGTACCGATGAAAATGTTTGGCAGGACTCTGCTGACACTGTCCTTATTGGGCGCGATCGCCTCGGGCGCCCAGGCCAATGACAAGGTTCTGCGCGTCTATAACTGGTCGGATTACATTGCCCCGGACACCGTCAAGAAGTTCGAAGACGAGACCGGGATCCAAGTGACCTACGATGTGTTCGACAGCAACGAAACCCTGGAGGCCCGCCTGCTGGCGGGCAAGTCCGGCTACGACCTGGTCGTGCCGTCCAACAGCTTCCTGGCCAAGCAGATCAAGGCCGGGGTCTACCAGGAACTGGACAAGTCGAAGCTGCCGAACTGGAAAAACCTCAATCCGGTGCTGCTGAAAAACGCCTCCGCCAGCGACCCGGATAACGCCCACGCCTTCCCGTACATGTGGGGCTCGATCGGCATCGGCTTCAACCCGCAGAAGGTCAAGGAAGTGCTCGGCGCCAACGCCCCGACCAACTCCTGGGACCTGCTGTTCAAGCCGGAAAACGCGGAAAAGCTCAAGGCCTGCGGCATCAGTTTCCTCGATTCGCCCACCGAGATGATCCCGGCCGCCCTGCACTACCTGGGCTACCCGGTGAATGATCAGGACAAGGCGCACATCGCCGAAGCCGAAGCGCTGTTCATGAAAATCCGCCCGTCGGTGGCGTATTTCCATTCCTCGAAGTACATCTCGGACCTGGCCAACGGCAACATCTGCGTAGCCGTCGGTTATTCCGGTGACGTGCTGCAGGCCAAGGCCCGCGCCGAGGAAGCCGGGGACAAGGTGAAGATCGACTACAGCATCCCGCAGGAAGGCGCCGGCAGCTTCTATGACATGGTCGCCATCCCGCGCGATGCCGCCAACGTCGACAACGCCTACCAGTTCATGAACTTCCTGATGCGCCCGGACATTATCGCCGAGATCACCAACAACATCGGCTACAGCAACGCCAACTCGGCGGCGACGCCTTTGGTGGACGAGGCGATTCGCAACGAACCGGGCTCGTATCCGCCGGAAGCGGTGATGGCGACCTTGTATGCCGTTCCTGACCAGCCGATTGCGGTGCAGCGGATCATGACCCGGGGTTGGACCAAGGTGAAGTTGGGTAAGTAATTCTGCTCTGGTAGGAGCTGCCGCAGGCTGCGATCTTTTGATCTTTGCTTTTTCAAGATCAAGATCAAAAGATCGCAGCCTGCGGCAGCTCCTACAGGGGGTTGCGTACATTTTTTATATTCATGCAGCGCCTTACCACCGCTGCATCACTCACCTGGCTCCTCGGTTAAGGTGAAGTTTGGCGCCCTCGGGCGCCTTTTTTGTTTTGGCTCAGGCACCGCTCAACGGCCACTGGGCCAATGGCCGATAGCGGCCCTTGTGGGATTCGAACAAGGTGAAGCGCTCGGCACGCAGGAAAAATTCGGGTGGCGTAGCGGACTCCGGCACCGGCGCCCGGTAGTCACGTGCCAGGGTCAAATGCGGGCGGAATTCCCGGGGGGCATCTTCCAGGCCAAACGGCAACAAGGCCTGCTCCAGGTCATACACCAGCCGCAACAGCGCCGGCGATGCCTGCTCGGGTGCCAGCACCAGGACCCCTGCCCTGCGCCAGACATCCAGGCGATCCAATTCCACGGTCAGGCGTTCCCCCGGCGTGCGCACCGACGCGGCTGCGCTGCAGATGTCGGCAATCTGCGCGATCCCTACCGCCCCGAGAAACTTCAGGGTCAGGTGAAAATTCTCCACCGGCACCGGGCGCCCGCTGCGCAGGTGCAAGGCACTGCGCCATTGGCCGATGGCCTTGCGCAGTGCCGGTGCGCAGTCCAGCGCGAAAAACAGCCGTTTGAAAGGTTCGTGGGTGTCGTCATTCATGCGGGGTCTCTCGTTTCTGGCGTCTGCCGGCATGCCAGTTATAGTTGATGCAAGCGAAATCAACCGGAGGCAAGTATGCGCCAGATCCTCAGCAAGGAACCTTGGTGGGCCGCGCCGCCAGAGCCTGGCCAGGACGAAATGGAACTGGATTGGGGCTGGCTGGTGCATTACAGCGAAGGCGAGCCGCGTTTCGAGTTCATCCGCGAGCGCCCGAGCGATCACGAAATCCGCAACCGCAAGAGCTGCCGGATCACCCCTGCGGCGGAGTGACCCGACGGTACCGGTTCAAGCCTTCACGATCATTTCAAACCCGCCGAAAATCATCCTTTGACCATCGAACGGCATCGGATTGACGTCCGGTTGCACCCGCGGATCGGTCATCAGTTTCGCCATCCCGGCGTCACGGGTGGCCTTGTCCGGCCAAACGATCCAGGAAAATACCACGGTTTCATCCTCCTTGAGTTTCACCGCCATGGGAAACGAGGTCACCTTGCCGTCGGGGACGTCGTCGCCCCAGCATTCGGCGAGGCTGAGCGCGCCGTTCTCGATGAAAATGGCAGCGGCCATGTCGGCGTGCTGCCTGAATTTTTCGCGGTTGGCGGTGGGTACTGCAATGACAAAGCCATCGACATAAGACATGAGCGTTCTCCTAGGGTCATGGGTTGAGCTGCTGGTTAGTCGACTGGGTCGGACTCCAATCGACAGATCCCCCATCCGGACCGACCGACGGTTGCGCGCTCTGCGCCAGGTTCCCTTCTATCTGTGAGGCCATGTACAGGGTGCTCGCCATGACACCGGTGGTTGGGTTCTGCAGCAGCTTGGTCCAGGCCTTGTCGAACGTGTTACCCAGGCTGCTGCGAATCAACGCTTCGCTGTCGGGCCGGTCGTTGGCCTGGATGATCGCCCGTACGCCCGCCACGCCGACGGAGATCAACGCACCGGCGAGTTTCCCAGCGGCCGCCGCTACCGCACTGGCCGCCCCGCGCGGAGCCATCTCGGCTTCAATGCGTTTACTGGCACGCTTGGCCACCGGGGCCATGGCCGTGTCGGTCGAGCCGACGCCCTTGTCGCCACCGGCCTTGTGCACCTTGTCGACCAGCGCGGCGTACGCCGGCAACGTGGCCAGCTGTTCAGTGTGCACCACCTGGAACAGCGAGGCGTCCCTGGCGGATGGCGGTCCGAGGGCAATCGCCGGAATTTTCCGCACGCGACCATTGAGCTGGGCCATCGGCACGCCATGGCGCTGGGAAATCTTCTGCAGTTCTTCCTTGAGAATGTCCACGTAGAACGCTGCTGCCAGGGTGAGGATCGCGTCCGGGTCGACCTCGAGCGCCGCCGGGGCCAGCACTTTTTCCTGGTACTTCTCCAGCAGGTAGGCCGCCAGGCGTTTTTCCGAGGCGTTTTGCTCGTCCCTGGAACTACTGATGGAGTACCAGCTGACCTTCATCGACAGCCATTCCTGGGTCCAGTAACTGCTGAACCAGGGAATGAAGTTTTCTTCGGTCAGTTGATAGACCCGCGTGCGCCAGTAATCCATGGCCCCGCGGGCGTAGATTTTTGCCTGATCGGTGGCCGATTGCGACGCATCGACAATCTCCCGGTCCACCTGCTGCCAGGTGCTGGGAGACACCATGATCTGCGGCACTTCCACCGGGGCAGGCGGGGCCGTGGCGCATCCCGCCAACACCACCAGCACGGCGACGATCAGCGAACGCAGGTTCAAGATCGCGGTTTCCTGAAAATGTGAGCCGAACGGGAGGTTCGGCGTTCAAAGGCCCCTGGTTTGAGTATAGGTGGCGGTGGTTGTCCGCTCAGAATCGATAGTGCTCTTGAGGCCGCCTTCGCGAGCAAGCCCGCTCCCACAGGGGGTATGGGTGTTCACAAAAATTGTGTCCAACCCGATCCACTGTGGGAGCGGGCTTGCTCGCGAAGGGGCCATCAGGAACACCCACAAGTTCCGACCATCACTCCCATCGATATTCACCATCGCCACGATTGCCTTCCGCCCACCGACCGTCAGCGTAGGATCAATTCCAACCCAACACCAAACCCTGTAGCGGAGGGTCGAACCATGCTGATCCATCTCCTGACCTGCCTGGCCCTGACGGCCTTCACGTTGAGCGTATTCGGCTGGTTCTTACTCTCCGAGGAGCGCACGTCATGATCACCACCGTCACCCTGGCCGTGAGCTTCCCGGTATTCGGCACCAACTACTACTCGCAACAATTCGAGTCTCGTAAAGTATTGACCCTGATGTTCGACGAAAAATTCGAGGCGCTGCTGATTCCGGCAGCCGGTCATCACTTCAGCAACGAAGTGGTCGGGCTCAACGATCAGTTCCGCTTTCTCAACGATGTACTGGCTGAGCATTTGCTGGAGACCGAAGCCGTCTCTAGCGCCCGCCGGCATCAATACTTCTGAGCAACTGACCCAGGCCCTCTGCAAAACAGGTCGGCTTCTCCAACGAAAAATGTGCCAGCAAACGGCTGTTCTCGGCACGCGAATGCCGGATGTCACCGGATCGGGGCGCATCGTAGGTCAGCGCCAGCGGCCATCCCAGCAGTTCGCTCAGCATCGTCGCCAGATCGTTGACGCTGGTGGAGCGGTTGAACCCGACATTGACCGGTTCCATACGTGGTTTGGCTTCAGCGACCGCCTGTACCAGGATCTTGACCAGGTCATCGACGTAGACAAAATCCCTTGTTTGCTCTCCATCACCGTAAACCGTGATGGGGAGTTTTTTTTGTGCTCGCTCGCTGAAAATACTGATGACGCCGGAGTAAGGCGACGAAGGGTCTTGGCGCGGTCCGTAGATATTGAAAAAGCGCAGGATGACCGGTTCCAGTCCGTGCTGGCGACGATAGAAATCAAGGAAGTGTTCGCTGGCGAGCTTGTCGGCGGCATAGGGCGTCAGGGGATTTTTTGGCGTGTCTTCGCTGATCGCGGTGCCTTCGCCGTTGTTGCCGTAGATCGCCGCACTGGAGGCATAAACGACTCGCCTTACCCCCGCCTGGCGCATGGCTTCACAAATATTCAACGTACCGATGAAGTTGCTTTGGTGAGTGGCGATCGGATCGTCGACCGAGGCCTGCACCGAGGCCACCGCCGCCAGATGGACCACCGCGGTGCAGTCTTTCATCGCCCGCGCGACCGTCGGCGCGTCGGCGACGTCCCCCACAACCAACGTCAGATGGCATCGATCAATCGGCAGGTTGGATAATTTACCGCTGGAAAGATCGTCCAGGACTCGCACGCTGTAACCGTGTTCGAGCAGGGCTTCGACAAGGTGCGAGCCGATGAAGCCGGCGCCACCGGTGACCAGGATTCGCTCAGCAGTCATCATTATTGAGCCTCCGATACGCTGTTTTTGGTGTCGGGAGTTCGATCCATGGCGATGAACTCCCCTATTTGATCGATGAACTCACGGCTGTCACTGAGCAGTTGTGGCCAGTCAGTGGGGAAACGGACGTTCAACGGCAGTTGATCGATTCGCCAGCGCGGTGGCAGCGGCCGGTCGAACCGGGCGGCGACCTGCAAGCCCATTTCGCTGGCAGCGAACGGCCCGCGCAACACCGTCGGCGTACGGCCGGCGCTGTCGACCGCCTGGACCACGTGGGCGCTCAACCACTCGCCGTCCGGCATGCGCACCCGCAGCGGCTGGCCAATCGCGGCGTAGCTGATGTTCAACGGCTCCAGGTAGATCCACAGCAAGGGGTCTTCCAGGCGCTCGATGCGCATCAGCAAGGTGCCGGCACCGACGTTTTCGCCAGGATTGACCAGTACCTCGGCAATGCGTCCGCTTTGCGCGGCGTTGATCGGCAGCGCAGCCAGTCGGGTTTTCAGCCACTGTTGTTCAGCCTGTTGTTGCACGACATCGCGCTCAACGCTCAACGTCGGCTGATTGGCCAGTTGCTCACGGCGCTCGAACGCCAGCAGATCCGCCCTGAAACTGTCGAGCTCGGACTTCGCCGTCAGTACCTCGCCAGGCGACACCGCCCCTCTTGCAACCAGACTTTCAAGCACGCCCACCCTTTCCTGCGCCCTGCCGATGCGAGTCTTGAGCAACTGCCGTTCGTTGCCACCCAATTTGTTGTTGCGCGCAGGGCTGGTCTGGGTCGGCATGGCCGCCAGTTGCGATAACCGTGCTCGCCATTCCGGATTGTCGAGATTGACCAAAGGCTGGTCGGTCCGGACCTGATCACCGGCCTTGACGAACAATTGCTCGACCCGACCGGTATCGCGCGCGCGCACCTCGAGAATCGGCAGGCGCAACTGCGCCGGCGCGTCGATCATCAGCATGCCGTAGGCCAGCTTGCCCCCCAGCCAGATCAACGGGCTGGCGACCAGCAGCAGGATCAGATACCAGCGCACGCGAAAGGCCATGCGTTTGCCCGGCGCGTAGAGCACGGTCAAACCCTGTTCCTGAGTGGGACTCAATTCTTTACGACTATCGAAACGAATCTTCATGACGGCTCACCGTTTTGGAAAGTCTCGCCAGGCTTGCCAGTCGATGCCGGCAATCCCCAGGGGTTGCAGTTGTTCACGCCAGGCACTGCTCTGGTGTTGCAACTGCTCGGTCGACGCGCCGGCCCAGGACTCCGTGGCATCCAGTTGTGGCTCCGTGCTTTGGGCAAGGCGAAATTGCAGATCGGGCCAGCGCTGGGCGATCTGCTCTGCCATGCGTGCGCTGTTTTTCGGGTTGCGGGTATAAATCATCAGGCTGACCTGGCGCACGCCAGCATCGGGCAGCCCGCAGGGCACACAGGTTTGTCCGGGTTTGGGCTCGGCGAACCAGCGATGATGGCTGGAAATCTCGACCGGCCAGGGGCTCGCTCGAGACGCCGCATGCAAGGTGTCGAGCAAGTCCTGCAAACGCTGGTCGGGCACCGGTACGCCCAGCTGTTCGACTTCCAGGTCGAGGTGCAGGCTGCTGAATGCAAGCCCTTGGAATTTGCCCAGCAAATCGGTGAGCTGATGGCGTTCCTGCGGTTTCAACCATTCAGGATCGCCCAGCAGCAGACCCACTTGCAGACCCTGCCTGGCCGCGTCCTGCAGCAATTGCTCCAGGCGTTCGCGCGTGGTGGCCAGGTCCTTGACCTGTGCGCCCTTGAGGCCCAGGTAGATCTTTTCCATCCCGGCCTTGCGCAGCGCCGTCAGTTCAGCAGCACGCTGCCCTGGATCGAGCAACGCCTCGCTGTCCCACACATAGCTGGCCTGGGACCACTTTTGCGCTGGCGCCGCTTCAAGCATCATGGGGTGTACCGCCAGCATCACAAAGGGCATCCATAGCGTCACCGCCAGAAGTATCGATCGCATGTCAGAACCTCGTGGCGCGCTTGAGTACCCACCAGGGTGCCATCGAGCTTTCTTCATGGCCGCGACGGAACATCTCGTTAAGCATGGCCACGACGCTCCAGCACCGCAGGAGCAGCATGAACAGCGGGAAGAAAGGCACCAGCAAGCCCAGCACCATGTCTTGTCGGGGCCGGTCGGAGACCATCACCAACATGGCCAAGAACATCACCAGGGTGATTGTCAGGTACAGCAGGTAGATCAGCGCAAACAGAAACAACAGCGTCTTGCCCGGCAGAATGAACAGGGCCAGCAAGGTGTAGATGAAGATGATGAACGGCAGAACCAACTGAAAGAAGAATCCCGTGAGCAGGATCATCAGGAAGGTGCGCCAGCCCAGTAACGTGGGGCTGATGTTGTGGTTGTGCTTTCGGATGTAGAGGAAAAACAGGTCGCCATCCCAGCGCAGGCGCTGCATCAGGAACTGGCTGAGCGTCGCCGGGGCATCGGTGTGCCCTACCGCTTCGGGCTCGAATGGAATCCTCAGGTCATGTCTTTTGAAGTAGCTCTTGATACGCAATGTCAGGTCCAGGTCTTCAGCGGTGTGGGTGTTCCAGCCACCGATTTTCACCAGGAAACTGCGGCGAAATGCGCCAAAGGCGCCGGAGACGTTGTTGACCAGGTTCCATTCCGCCAGGCCGATCTTCGACATGTGGATCGACAGCAGGTACTCCAGCGCCTGCATCGCCGTCACCCACGAGCCCCAGACATTGCGCACCCGCAGGCTACCGGCGACCGCAGGTACCGAGGGGTCCTCGAAGTGCCGTACGATGGAGGCGACCATGTTGTTGTCGAAGGATGTATCACCATCGAGCGCCATGACGATTTCACCGCCGGCCAGCGACAGGCCGGCGTTGAGGGACGACACCCTTCCGCCCCGCTGCCATTTGGCGATCGGCCGTAAATGTCGCTTGGGGTACAACTGCGGGTCCACATTGAAACTGCGCACGGCGCTGAGCGTCGCCTGGTTGACCGTGGCGCCGTCCACCACCGGAATCATCTCGATGTGGCCGCCATAGGTTTGTTCGCACAGGCTCAACAGCGTGGTCTGGACGTCCATGCCTTCGCTGTAGCAGGTAATGATGCAAGAGACCTTCGGGCAATAAACACTGATCTTCGGCACGCTGGTGCGCCGACGGGTGAACCAGCGCAACACGCCCAGCATCACCATGATCATCATCGGCAACTCGAACATCAGGAACGCCGGAAATAGCATGTAGAACAGGCGGCTCATGCCATCCGGACCCGCGAGCGCGCTGAGTGCGTTCAACAGTTGCTCGAGGAAAGGGCTCATGGGGTATCACCCATCTCACCGGCCAGGCGCGCCAGTAACAGCTCGCCATCTTCCTGATCCAGTAGATCCTGGGGGGCGGTGATGCCGATGACACGCAAGGTAACGTCGCTGACCTCCGGCGCCGAAAACAATTCGGCGACCCGGCCCAGGCGCTGCTTGACGATTTCCAGGCCTTTCTCGTCGGTATGGGGAAGCATGATCCAGAAGAACTCTTCGGTACTGCGAGAACAGCGGTCCGTTTCCCTGACGGACTCCTTCAAGCGATCGGCCACGCTATCAACGAAGGCATGCCCGCGCTGTTCACCCAGGTGCGACAACGTACCGGCGAGGTTGACGAAGCGCAGGCCGATCAGGGAAAACTCAGGCACCGGATGGCGGCGCACTATCTGCATTTGCCAGGTCAGCAGATCATAAAAATTCTTGCCACCCAACAGATTGAGCTGACCGAAGTGCTGCACCGCTCTTTCACTGAACTCCTGCCGGCAACGGAAACGCCCGGCCTCGGACAGGCGGAAATCCCTGACTTCGCGTATGCGCAACTTGTCGGGCGTGTGCGACAGGCCGCAATCCAGGCAACGCGCCTGCACCTCGGCATCGACAAAAAACGCCTGGCACGAGCGACAGCGATAATTCTCCATCGGGCGGTCGTAATCACTGCCAATGTGGCGCAGCCGATTCAGGCAGTTGGGGCACAGCAACACCCCATCCTTGAGAAATGACTCCTGCGCCCCGACATGACCACAGGTAAAACAGTGCAGTGACGGTTGCCGTGCGATGTCCAGGCTATGGCATTCGGTACACACATCGATGTAATTGAGCCGTCCCGAACCACAATCGGAACAGAGGCGGACGCGGTCGATCAGGACCCCCTCCTCCAGCCAGTCCTGCTGCACCATCAGGCTGAGCCAGACAAACGCGTTGACCTGCTCGCTATCGGCCAGCACGTCCAGCAATGGATAGCGATAGTGCTGAGGCACCTCCGGATCGCGCAGGGCCAGCACCTGGGCGCCGTCGCGCAACCACAGCCAGGAAAGCACGCGGCTTTCAAAACGTTCCGGTGCGGATCCATGATTGAACAGTCCGAAGCGATCCTGCCATACGCCCCAGAGCCTTATGATTTCGCTGGTTTCCACAGGGCACGCGCCATCGCCCAAGGCTTCGCACCAGCCATCCTGATCACGACAGCAGTAGATGAGCGTGTAGCGGTAAGAGGGAAGTGAGCGCAGTTTGCGAAGGACTTTGCCGGCATACGCACCTGGCATGTCAAGCAGCATCACATCAAATGCATCGGCAGCCAACAGGCTGCCCAAGTCGGTAAAGTGCTCAAGCGCTGGAAGATTCAGGCTCGGAACTCTATTACCGAATATCGCAACCCGAGGATTTGAAGTCGGCATGACGCACGTCCTCTACAATCAGACAAGTGCGGGTTAATTGGAGGTAGGAACACTAGCATCACATATGTGAAACGTGTGAATTATTATGAAGTTATTTTTTGACACGACCAGCGTCAAAAATTCATCACCACTCGTCGCCAAATCTTGACGCTGAGTTGATATTGGAGAAATCCATAAAAATCAATTATCTTAAATCAATAATATTCTTAAAATTCATATATTTACGATAACCATACAAAACTAAAAATTATTAATTATCATTAATAATTCGTGACCAACATTGATAGCCTCTGGCCACTTGACAGTAATTGAGAGCGCCTATCAATTACTAGCTTAACTAAACTGGATCCCATTTTGACCTCCGATACAGCATACAAACTTATGAGTTCGAACTTTTTTATATCAACACAATGAGACTATATAACAAAACAAAAAGCAGGCACGAATAGTTACAACAATGATACAGCCATTATTTTAATATCAACGTAGACACATGAAACACCCGGATTAATTATCAGGCAGAAGCGCAAACATCCCTCAGGCAAGCACGCAGCCATCGATGCACGGGATCCGCATCCAGTCGAGGATGCCAGATCATCGCCAAGGTAAATTCCGCCAGTGACACCGGCAGCACAAAGCTGTGCATGCCGGCTCGCAGATTGGCGGTATGCCGCTCGGGCACAGTGGCGATCAGGTCGCTCGCCTGGGCGAGCGCCAATGCAGTCGAGAAACCGCCGACCATGGTCACGATCTGCCGCTGCAAACCAAGCGCCTCCAGGGCTTCATCAATTGGCCCCTTTTCCAGCCCTCGTCGTGACACGCTGATGTGACCGCGGGCGACAAAACGCTCGGGCGACATCTCACCGTCGCACAGCGGATGCCCCGCGCGCACCACGCCGATCAATCGATCGCGGAACAACCCCTGGGTACGCAGTTCCGGGCTCGCCGTCTTGCCCACCACCCCCGTTTCCAGATCGACCGTGCCGTCGCGCAACGCCGTGCTGTCCTTGTCGGGTTTGGGCATGAAGCGCAGGCGTATGCCTGGCGCCAGTTCGGCGACGCGGGCGATCAGCGCAGCGCCGAAGTTTTCGACAAATCCTTCGCTGGTGCGCAAGGTGAAGGTGCGCGACACCTGCAGGAGGTCGGGCTGCTCGGCCGGACGCAGCACCGCTTGGGCCTCCTGCACAAGCTGGGCGACCCGCTCACGCAATTCCAGCGCACGCGGCGTTGGCACCAGGCCGCGACCGGCCCTGACCAGCAGCGGATCGCCGGTGGTTTCGCGCAATCGCGCCAGCGCCCTGCTCATCGCCGATGGACTCAGGCGCAGGCGTTTGGCGGCGCGGGCGACACTGCCTTCTGCCAGCAGCACATCGAGGGTGATCAGCAGATTGAGATCGGGAGTGGACATGCGAGGCCTCAGGTCGGCAGGTATGGCGCTGTATGCACGTAATCAGTGCAAACCGTGCGTCTTCCGCCATGTTAGGCCCCGGCGTAGATTTCTGGTAGCTCCAGTCGGGAGCGGCCAGAAAAGGGCAACACCATGAATGACGGATCTGCAGTCGCGGCAGTGGCTCAACAAACACCTTCGGTGAAAGGGGCGCTGGCCAGCCTGTCGTTGGCGATGTTGTTGTCGTCCCTCGGCACCAGCATCGCCAACGTCGGCCTGCCATCCCTGGCACAGGCATTCAGCGCGTCCTTTCAACAGGTGCAGTGGGTGGTCATCGCCTATCTGCTGGCCATTACCGCCTCGATTGTCAGCGTCGGCCGCCTCGGCGACCTTGTCGGTCGGCGCCGCCTGCTGTTGTCCGGCATTACCCTGTTCACATTGGCTTCGGCGCTGTGCGGCCTGGCGCCCAATCTCGGCCTGTTGGTCACGGCCAGGGCGCTGCAAGGCCTGGGCGCGGCGGTCATGATGGCGCTGACCCTGGCCTTTGTCGGCGAGACGGTGGCCAAGGGCAAGACCGGTGGCGCCATGGGGCTGCTGGGGAGCATGTCCGCCATGGGTACGGCGATGGGACCGGCGCTCGGTGGCGTGCTCATTGACGGATTCGGCTGGCGCTGGATTTTCTTTATCAGCGTGCCCCTGGGTCTGCTGGCCTGGCTGCTCGTGCAACGCTACCTGCCCGAAGATCGCCAGGGGCAAACCAGGCGTGCGGGGTTCGATTCGCTGGGTACGTTGTTACTGGCGCTGTTGCGCGATAGCCGACTCAGTGGCTGCCTTGCCATGAGCCTGCTGGTGACCACCGTGATGATGACGACGCTGCTGGTCGGGCCGTTCTACCTGTCGCAGACCCTGCGGTTGACGGCGATGGAGATCGGGCTGGTGCTGGCGGTCGGGCCGCTGGTCGCCATGCTGGCCGGAGTGCCCGCCGGGCGCATCGTCGACCGTTGGGGGGCCCCGGCCATGACCCTCGCCGGGCTGCTGGGCATGGCGCTCGGCTGCTGCCTGTTGTCGATGGTGCCCGAAACGTTCGGCGTCGGCGGCTACATCGCGCCCATGGTCGTTATCACTTTGGGGTATGCGCTGTTCCAGACCGCCAACAACACCGCCGTGATGCTCGACGTGTTGCCCGATCAACGCGGCGTGGTCTCCGGCCTGCTCAACCTGTCACGAAATCTGGGACTGGTCACCGGGGCCTCGGCGATGGGCGCCGTGTTTGCCCTGGCCTCAAAGGCGGTCGACATCGGCACCGCCCAGCCGCAGGCCATTGCCAGCGGCATGCGCACGACCTATCTGGTCGCGCTGGGGCTGATCGTTGTCGCCTGCCTGGTCGCATGGCGCAGGCAGGCTGACCCGCGGTAGAGGCGCTTACTGCTCCAGCGACACCAACGGCGTGTCTTTCTTGACGATGTAGGTCGCCAGTTCCGACGCCTTGCCCTGGCCGATGTTTTTCGCCACATGGGCGGTGCCGGCCGGAATGTACAGGGATTCACCAGCCTTGAGCGTCACGGTCGGTTGCCCTTCGAGTTGATATTCCAGGGTGCCGTCGGTGACGTAGGCCACTTCTACCCCGGGGTGCGAGTGTTTCGGCGACGCCACGCCCGGATCGAATTCAACGAGCACCTGGATCACTTCGCGCCCGGCGACGTCAAGGTCGCGGCGCACCAGGTCCGTACGCTTGAGGCCGGCCTGCCAGTTTTTTGCCGGTGGCTGGCCGGATTCCTGGGCTTGGGCGAGGCCCGTGAAGGCGGTGAGTGTCGCAGTGACCAAGGCAACGCCGAGCAGGCCTGCCGCGTAGCGGGTGGGGGTTCGGGACATGGTGATTCTCCAGTGAGCGCAAGGTAAAAGCCGTTATCCGGCTGTTGCATTACGCGCTCGTCGTGTATCGCCTGCGTGTCCCGCCACCCCGGTTTTTGTATGCCAACGTAGCTGGGTGAACGGTGGATACGTTGCGATACCTGTAGGAGCGAGTCTGCTCGCGATGGACGTTAACGATGGCGCGGGGAGCCTGAAACCCCGCGGTGCTCTGAGGTTTTTCGCGAGCAGGCTCGCTCCTACAGGTAACCTCTGCGCCTCGCCGAGCAGCGATTGGTTGATACGCCATCTGCAATCCCTATAATCGCCGCACTTCGTCTACCCTCAAAAAGCGCCTGACCGTTATCCCATATAGGTCAGGCGCTTCGAAATACTTGCGCTAATGAACCGGAGAACTTTCATGCTCAAACGCACCCTGGCATTGGCTGTCGGCTTGACCCTGTCCTTTTCCACCCTGCTGGCACAGGCCGCCGACGTCCTCAAGGTCAGTGCCATTCCCGATGAGGCCCCCACCGAACTGCTGCGCAAGTTCCAGCCTCTGGGCACTTATCTGGAACAGCAATTGGGCATGAAGGTCGAGTTCGTGCCGGTCAGCGACTATCCGGCCGTGGTCGAGGCGCTGGCCACCGACCGGATCGACATGGCCTGGCTCGGGGGGTTCACATTCGTCCAGGCGCGGCTGAAAACCGGCAATGCCATTCCGTTGGTGCAGCGCGAACAGGACGCCCAGTTCACCAGCAAATTCATCACCGCCGACCCGAACGTCAAATCCCTCGCCGACCTCAAGGGCAAGACCTTCGCCTTCGGCTCGGTGTCCTCGACATCCGGCAGCCTGATGCCGCGCTATTTCATGTTGCAGGACGGCATCAAGCCGGAAACCTTCTTCAGCCGCGTCGGTTACTCCGGCGCCCATGACGCCACCGTGGCCTGGGTCCAGGCGGGCAAGGTCGATGCCGGTGTGCTCAACGCCAGCGTTTGGGAAAAACTGGTCAAGGCTGGCAAGGTCGACACCAACAAGGTCAAGGTATTTGCCACCACGCCGGCCTACTATGACTACAACTGGACCGTGCGCGGCACCCTCGACCCGGCCCTTGCGGCGAAGATCAAGGCTGCCTTCCTGGCGCTTGATCCGGCGAAACCCGAGCAGAAAGCAATCCTCGACTTGCAGGCCGCCAGCCGCTTCATCGAGACCAAGCCGGAAAACTACAAGGGCATCGAGGAAGCCGCACGCGCCGCCGACCTGCTCAAATGACCTTGCATTTGACCCGGGTCAGTCTCACCCATGCCAACGGAGTACAGGCGCTGCGCAGCCTGGACTTGCACATCGAAGCCGGTGAACAGGTCGCCATCATCGGCCCGTCCGGCGCGGGCAAGTCGAGCCTGCTTAACGTACTTGCCACCGGCCTGCGCCCCGGCAACGGCGAATTGCAAGTGCTGGGGGAACAGCCCTGGCACCTGTCGGCCCGTCAGCGCCAACGCCTGCGCGCGCGCATCGGCCTGGTGCATCAAGCGCCGCCGCTGCCTCCGCGCCAGCGGGTGATCACCGCGGTGCTGGCGGGAAAAATCGGTCAGTGGGGGTTGGCCAAGAGCCTGATCAACCTGCTGCACCCGCTGGATGTTCCCGGGGCTCGCGCGGCATTGACCCGGCTCGACCTGCACGACAAGCTCTTCGCTCAGTGCCAACAATTGTCCGGCGGCCAACTGCAACGGGTGGGCATTGCCCGGGTGCTGTATCAGGCGCCCGAGGTGTTGCTGGCTGACGAACCGGTTTCGGCCATGGACCCGGTGCTGGCCGGCCACACGCTCAAGGTCCTCTGCCAGCATGCGCGGGAGCACGCCGTGACCCTGGTCGCCAGCCTGCACGCGGTGGATCTGGCGCTGGCGCACTTCTCGCGGATCATCGGCTTGCGTGACGGACAAATCCTCTTCGACCTGCCGGCCAGCGCCGTCGATCGCGAGCGGCTCGACGCACTCTACGCAAACGAACAATTGCAGCCCTCGCCAGCCCCGGTTCCCCCCTTGAGCGTGCAGATTCCCCGATGCTGAGCCGTGCCACCCGTGATCCCGCCGCCCGGCCACGCCTGCTGCTCACTCTGCTGGCGATCGCCCTGCTGTGGCCGGGTATCCGCTTCAGCGAACTGGACTTGAGTGTATTGCTGGCCAGTGACAGCCAGAGCGAGATGGGGCGCTTTGTCGCGACCTTCTGGCCGCCGGCCCATGGCGCAGATTTCCTCCAGCTGTTGTGGCAAGCCACCTTGCAGACCTTGGCCATCGCCACGGCTGGCATGGCCCTGGCGCTGCTCCTGGCGATCCCCGCCAGCCTGCTGGCCAGCCGCGCGCTGTCCCTGTCGGCAGCGTCCCGCGCCGGGCGCCCGAGCCAGTGGGGGCAACTGCTGCGCTGGCCGGTGCGCGGGGTGCTGATCATCCTGCGCAGCGTGCCGGAAATCGTCTGGGCCCTGCTGTTCGTGCGCGCCGTTGGCCTGGGGCCGACCGCCGGGGTCCTGGCCATCGCCATTACCTACAGCGGCATGCTGGGGAAGGTCTACGCGGAAATTTTCGAATCGGTCGACCAGCGCCCCGCCCACGCGCTGTTGCAAGCCGGCAGTGGCCGGCTCGCGGCGTTCAGCTACGGGATCCTGCCCAACGTCGCGGCGGAGCTGTTGTCGTACACGGTGTACCGCTGGGAATGCGCGATTCGCGCCTCGGTGGTGATGGGCTTCGTCGGGGCCGGCGGCCTGGGCCAACAGATCGACCTGTCGATGCGCATGTTCGCCGGCGGTGAAGTGGCCAGCCTGTTGCTGACCTTCCTCGTCCTGGTGCTGCTCGCCGATCAACTGAGCCGCCTGCTGCGCTGGAGGCTGGCATGAGTCGCCTGGTCAACCTGCTGCTGGTGCTGTGCATCGGCGCCGCAGTATTCGCTTCGTTCCGCTACCTGGGCATCGACCTCGGTGAACTGGGTGGCAGCGGCAACCTGAAACAGATGCTCGCCTACATTCAGCGTTTTCTCAGCCCGGACCTGAGCACCGGACATTTGCAGGCCATTGCTCGCGGCGCGCTGGAAACCATCGCCATGTCGGCACTGGGCACACTGTTGGCGACGGTGTTCGGCTTGTTGCTCGCGCTGCCGGCGGCCGGTCGATTCGGCTGGCCGATGCAGGGTTTGTCGCGCCTGGTGCTTAATGCCCTGCGCGCGATTCCGGAGCTTGTTTGGGCGGTGCTGATGGTCCTGGCCGCCGGGCTCGGCCCCAATGCCGGCACCCTGGCGTTAGCGCTGCACACCACCGGCGTGCTCGGCCGGCTGTTTGCCGAAGCGCTGGAAAACACCCCGCCGGAACCGGCCGACGCGATCCGCCTGCAGGGGGGCAATGCCGTGTGGGCGTTCTGCTACGGCACCCTGCCCAATCTGTTCCCGCAGCTGCTGGCCTACATCCTGTACCGCTGGGAGAACAATATCCGCATGGCCAGCGTGCTCGGTTTTGTCGGTGCCGGCGGTTTGGGACAAATGCTTTACATGAGCCTCAGCCTGTTCCAGGAGGCCCAGGCCAGCACGGTGATCCTGGCGATGCTGGTGTTGGTGTTTGCGGTCGATACGCTGAGCAGCTGGAGTCGCCAGCGCTGGGTGAAGGCCTGAGATCGTTGGCTACGAGCAGACAAACAAATGCCCCGAAAGTCGGGGCATTTGATCTTGGCGAGCTGCATATGTTCAGCTGCACAAGGCAGGCTTCTAAGAGCCAAGTAGGTGGCCAGCGCTGGTCTCTGGCTTACGAGGTTTATCAGGACTCTCACAGAAACAGCAATAAGCGCTGTCCTGCTTCACACGGCATAAGGGCTGGATCTCAGCGCGGAGATCTTTCTAACCGTGTACCCTTCGGAGCGCGCCCCACGCGTCCTCGCTATCCGCTTGCGCATCAGTCTGCGTTTTCACCTACAACTTCAGAGTAGCAAAACGCTCAGGGCGTGGACTGGAATTTTTAGATCGATTTGGTCCTGTAGATGCTGGCTTGATGGGATGGTGATCTGACGGACGCCTTCGCTGCGATGCGGCGACCCGACAAGCCAGCTCCTACAGGTTCTGCGCACAACCGTTGATCTCATTAACGCGCTGCATATTTGCTGATTATGCTGCAATAACGCAGCGCGCATTCAAAACGGCCACGCGCAAGGCCTCCTGTTCACTGGCTTTCGAGTTGGCATGCGATATGCCCTTACCAGTCTGCCCTGGCATTCTGTGCCCAGGTCCCATTAGCCGAATCGAGCCGATCCACCAATGGATATCCTGAATTTGCTGGTAAACAAAGCCCAGCCCCTGACCAGTACCGTCGGTGCCGACGGACTACTGCTCGGCCTGTCCCTGAGCCTGAGTGATCAATTGGGCTATGCACCCGAAGAGCTGCTCAATCAACCGATCGAACGGGTATTGAGCGTCGAGTCTCTGCGCACGGTGCAGGCGCTGTTTGCCAACCCGCCCGCCGACGAGCTGATCCACAGCCTGGAGCTGACCCTGATTCGCCACAACGGTGGCCTGCTGCATGTGATTGCCAGCGGTGTGCTGGAGTGGCGCAATGTGCAACCGGCACGCCTGCACCTGTTGAAGATTCCCCTTGGTACGCTGGGCCATCGGCTGCGGGAAATGCACAACGCCAATGAAGTGATGAACCAGATGCTGCAAAGCGCCAAGGTCGCCTACTGGTGCATCGAATTCGCCGAGGCGGTGGACATCAACCACTCACCGGATGAGATCGTGCGCCAGGTGTTCGAAAACGACTCCCACTGGCGCCTGTGCAACCGGGCCATGGCCGAGGTGTACGAGATGCCGTCGGATGTCGACTTCAACCAGCAACCGGTGCGCCTGTACTGGCCACGCAGCCCGGCCAACGAAGAGTTCGTGCGGCGCCTGATCGAGGCCGGGTTTCATGTCGACGGAGCGCTCTCGGTGGATCGCCGCCACGATGGCTCGCCGGCCTACGTGGAAAACGACGTCAGGGCCACCATCGTCAATGGCCAGCTGTTGCGCATGTGGGGCAGCATTCGTGACGTCAGCCAGGAGTTGCGCATGCAGCACGATGCCGAGCAACGCATCGATGCCTTGCGCCGGGTCTTCGATGCCGTGCCCGACGCGGTGCTGGTAATCGATGAGCACCTGCAACCGCAGTGGCGCAACGCAGCCTTCGAGGACACCTTCGGCATTACCCATGGTGCCGGTATCGCCCGTTTGCTGCTGGACAATGCCTTGCCCGAACGCACCTGGCACAGCCTGCCCCTGCCGGACCTGAGCGGGCGCGACCTGAACTTCAATGTGCATTGCTCGCGCATCCTGATTCGCGAAGGCGTGGCTTGGCGCGTGGCGGTGTTTCGTGAAAGCCAGGGCGTTCGCACCCCCCAAGAGTTGCACCCATGAAAGACTCCAACCTGCCACCCACCTTGCAGATGGGCATGCGCTCTTCGGTCAATGTCAGCAGCGAAGTGCTGGGCGCGCTGCTGGAAGCGCCTGCCTTGCATGCCTTGCTCGACAGCTTCAGCGAAGCGCTGATCATCAGCGACGGTGAGGGCCGGCTGCGCTTCATCAACCTGGCCGCCGAGCGCGTCAACCGCCTGTCGAAACAGCAGGCCGTGGGGCTGTCCGAGCGTGATTTTTTCCAGCGTTCGGCGTTGAACTACGACGACTTGCTGGCCGCGCTGAACCGCGGTGGCAACAGTGCGTTGACCCGCTCACGGGAAGGCCGGGTGCTGCTCAGCAGTACCCACGCGATCCCCACCGGTGCCTACGAAAAACCGTTCCGGATGCTCACCCAGAAAGACTTCGACGCCAGCCAGCCGCAGCGCCGGGCATCGCTCAACAACCGGCCGCTGGAGCCCCAGGGCCTGCACGACCCCCAGGACAATGCCCTGCACCTTTCGCCCCAGCTATCGAGCATCGCCGACACCGGCGTGCGGGCTTTCCGTCGGCGCGCGCGCCTGTTGCTGCTGGGTGAGCCGGGGGTTGGCAAGACCGCCATCGCCCGGCACATCCATCGAGCGGCCGGCTGGGGCGACCGTCCGTTCATCCACGTCAATTGCGGGAGCATCCCGGAGAGCCTGTTCGAATCCGAGATGTTCGGCTACGAGCGCGGCGCCTTTACCGGCGCGCTGCAGGGCGGCAAGCAGGGCTATATCGAAGCGGCGTCGGGCGGCACACTGTTCCTCGACGAGATCGGTGAAATCCCGCTGCACGTACAGGCCAAGCTGCTGAAATTCCTCGAAGACAGCACCATCCAGTCGGTGGGCTCGCCCCTGAGCAAAACCGTGCAGGTACAGGTCATCGCCGCCACCAACAAGGACCTGCGTCATCTGGTGGACCTGGGTGAGTTTCGCGCCGACCTGTATTATCGACTCGCCGTGCTGCCGGTGGAGATCCCGCCGCTGCGCCAGCACCGCGATGACTTGCCGTTTCTCATCGACATCCTGCTCAGCCGCATCAATGGCGATCGCGTACCGTCCCTGAGCCTGTCCGCCGGCGTTCGCAAGCGTTTGATGAGCTATGACTTCCCGGGCAACATTCGCGAGCTGGTGAACATTTTCGAACGTCTGGCCGTGCTCGCCGACGATGAGGCGCAGGAGCATCATTTGCCGGCTGAACTGCTCGAACCGATGCGCTCCCGGGCCACCTCGGTCGCGCAGGAACAAGCGCCGCAAGAGTCGGAGCAGAACCTCAAGCTTCAGGTTCAGCATTTCGAACGCCAGGTCATTCTACGTGCCGTGCACCTGTGCGGGAGCAAGCGCAAGGCTGCGCAGCATCTGGGGATTGATATAGGGACGCTGATTCGCAAGTTGCAGCGCGACTGATTGCAGCGTGTGGGCTTGGCGACCCTATTCTTTCGGAGCCATCTACGGTTTGCCTCTTAACTGTAGGAGCTGGCTTGTCGGGTCGCCGCATCGCAGCGATGGACGTCAACGATGACGCGGGGATCCTGACACCCCGAGGCGCTCTCAGGTTTTTCGCGAGCAGGCTCGCTCCCACAGGTACTCGCTTGGCTGTTGATCCATGTACACCTGAAAGACAATGGTCGGCTGTCAGGCCGCCATCGCCAGCAAGCCGGCTCCTACAGGTTGATCGGTGTACATCGGCAGGAGATTGGTCGGCTGTCAGGCCGCCTTCGCTGCGATGCGGCGACCCGACAAGCCAGCTCCCTACAGGTTTTTCCCGGTTCTCTCCAATAAAACGCTGCAAAAACGCCTACAACGTAGTTATTTCTGCTTACACTTTTCTTCTGTATAAATATTTAATCATTTAAAAACAACGACTTAAACACTTGGCACGCCCTGTGCTCCTGCTATCTGCAACCCACCATCGTTGGGCTCCGATAGTCAGGAGGAATAACAATAATGTTGATCACCGGGATCAAAAGTCGGCCGGTCTACGACCGGTTGCAACCTCTGCCGGGAGGTGTCCGGCACATCATTGCCGGGCAAGGCAGTGGCGGTCGCGTCATGTTGCGTTTGCTGGAGGAGATGGCCGGGCTGGATCGCCCCGTGACCTTGCTGTACGCCCAGGAGTCATTTTCCGGCCAGGACTTCCTGGCGCAATTGCAGCAGCACCCGGGTCATCAACTGCGGGTGTATGCCAGCAACCAGGCATTGATCGACGCCCTCGACGACCTGCTCGGCGACGCCAGGATGGGTACCCGCCTCTACCTCGCCGGTTCCGAAAGCTTCCTCGGCAGCGCCATGCAAGTGGCCACCCGCTTCGATCTCAATCGCGACGAAGTGCTGCGCGAGCACTCCGGCACGCTCGTGCGCCGGGTCTGGTGCGTGCACTGCGACACCTACACCGAAAACGTGACCCAACGCGTCTACGACTGCCCCGGTTGCAGCCTGACGCTGGTGGTGCGCGACCACTATTCCCGGCGCCTGGCGGCCTTCCAGGCGGTCAAGGCCGATGCCGAAGTACCGGGCGAACTGCCCCCAGCCGAGGAGCTCGATACATGAGCCAGAACAACGGGACCTTGAACCTGCGGGTGGTCCGCATCGAAGCGGTGACCCCAGAGATCAAACGCTTCACCCTGGTATCGCCGACCGGTGCGCACCTGCCGGCGTTCTCCGGCGGCAGCCACGTGGTGGTGCTCATCGCCAACCCGAACAACACGCTGCGCAACCCCTACTCGCTGCTGAGTTCGCCCTATGACACCAGCAGCTATCAGATTGCCGTGCGCCGGGTGGAAAGCGGTCGCGGTGGTTCGATGGCGCTGCATGACAGTGTCCGCGAGGGCGACCTGATCGAGGTCACGCCACCGGTCAATCTGTTCCCGCTGATCAAGCAAGCCCGCCTGCACCTGTTCATTGCCGGTGGCGTCGGTATCACCCCGGTGATCTCCCAGCTGGAGGAATTGCGCCTGAGCAAGGTGCCCTTCGAACTGCATTACGCCGTTCGCGGCGATGAACACGCACAGCTCGGCAAAGAGTTGCAGGCCACCTACGGCGAACAGGTCCACCTGTATCGCAAAGGCATCGAAACGCGCATGGACATCGGCCGTATCCTCGCCGATCGCCCGCTGGGCAGTCACGTTTATGCCTGCGGACCGGACAGCATGATCGACGCCACCCTGGCCTGTGCCCGCGACCTGGGCTGGACCGACAGCCACGTGCACTTCGAGCGATTCCTCGAACAAAGCAGCGGCGGCGAAGCCTTCAGTTTCACCCTCGGGCGCAGTGGCGCAACCATCGAAGTCTCGCCTGACCAGACCATGCTCGAAGCGGTCGAGGCCGCGGGCTACAGCATGCCTTACCTGTGCCGTGGTGGTGCCTGTGGCCATTGCGAAACCGCGGTCCTGGAGCTCGACGGCGAACTGCTGCACAGCGATGACTGGCTGTCGGACGACGACAAGAGCAGCCACAAGAAAATCATGCCCTGCGTATCCCGCGCCAAATGCAATCGCCTGGTCATCGACCTCTGATCGACGGAAGCCATAACAATGAATATCAAATTCAATCCCGACGAAACCTACCGCGACGACTACACCTTCGCCAACAGCCCGGAGACCATCGCCCGCGCGCCCTTCCCGTTCCCCGATGACGACTACATGTACTCGATGAACCTCGAGCCCCATGTCTCGGTCGGCGACGGCGCCTTCCGGGCCGCGTTCGATATCGACGAGCACTACATCAGCGAATGCCGGGACCGCGCCATCACCCTGGAGAAAGATCCGGGCATGCACTACGTCGCGGCGCCGCACATGATGGAGGCGCAGTGGGACCTGCTCGAACTGATCATGGAGTCCTACGCCCGCGATTATCCGCAGTACTTCACCCTGTCCCGTGAAGGCCGCCAGTGGCACTGGGTCAACCGCCTGCTGGACATCGACGATCACTTCACCTTCGGCGACCCGGCGACCCTGCCCTATGAGCCGATGGAATACGTGACCCGCCAGGCCCAAGGCGACTGGGTCTTGCAGGAAGAACGCGACGGTACGCTGTATTGGGGCGCCGGGATCGCCACCCAACGCGCCGACTATTCGCTGCGCTTCAACCTCGGCATGAGCTGGGAAGAATTCCACGGCCCGGTGCCGCTGGTGAAGGAAATCGGCATGCTCGACCGTGCCCTGAAGTTCCTCCTGCGCCTGCGCACCGGCCACCCGGTACGCCGCCTGAACTGGTCGCTGACGGTCAACCCGCGCCTTGAGGTCTCGGCCGAAAGCCTGCCTGAATGGGCGCCGGACCGGACCCTCGTGACCGCCGAAAACGCCGGCAAGCTGGTGTACCTGCGCATCGAGCTGCAACCGCTGCACCGCCTGCCGCGCAGCAACGCCATTGTCTTTCCGATCCGCACCTACCTGCTCAGCCTCGAAGACATCGCCACCAACCCGGCATGGGCGCGTCGCATGCACCGGGTGCTGCGCGACCTGAATCAGCAATTGGTCGATTACAAAGGCTTCAGCCGGTACCGCGATGCGGCGGTCGAGTGGCTGTCGCAGTACGACGACGAAACCAAAGCCTGATGCGATCCCCCTGTGGGAGCCAGCCTGCTGGCGATGGCGGTCTTGAGGGCGCCATC
>NZ_JAXDEO010000045.1:0-57786 GCF_035064975.1 Pseudomonas sp. YuFO20 | reverse complement strand
GAAGTTGTGGGTCAGTTCCAGTGCCCGAGCGAGACGCATAAAAAAATCCGATGCCAGTTCAGGCATCGGATTTTGATTTCTTGCGGCCAAAGGTCAAGCGAGATGGCTTAACTGATCGGCATTAGCCTCTACAGGCGCCTTTTTCTATTGTCCCAGCAACCGCGCCAGCCCGACGCTCAACGGCGTCGGCTCGGGCGCCCGGAAGCGCTCCAGCAGACGCTGGTTGTTGGCCCGCGAATGACGAATGTCACCTGAGCGCGCCGGGCCGTAGCTCACCGGTGGCAGCTTGCCAACCACGACTTCAAGGGCCGCCAGCATCTGCTTGAGACTGGTCGCCTGGTTCCAGCCGACGTTGACCGCGCCCTCTTCCACCTGGGGTTTCTCGATGGCCTGCACCAGCAGATCGACCAGATCCTCGACGTAGAGAAAGTCCCGCGTCTGCTCGCCGTCGCCAAACACCGTGATCGGCAGGCCTTTCTGTGCGCGCTCGCTGAAAATGCTGATGACCCCGGAGTACGGCGAGGACGGATCCTGGCGCGGGCCGAAGATGTTGAAGAAGCGGAAAACCACCGGCTCCAGCCCATGCTCGCGCCGGTAGAAATCGAAGTATTGCTCGCTCGCCAACTTGTCCACCGCGTAGGGCGTCAACGGCGCCTTGGGCGTGTCTTCATCGATTGACTCGCCCTCGCCATTGTTGCCATACACCGCGGCGCTGGAGGCGAACAGCACGCGCTTGACGCCCGCCTGGCGCATGGCTTCGCAGACGTTCAGCGAGCCGATGAAATTACTCTGGTGGGTCTTCACCGGGTCGTCCACCGACGCCTGTACCGATGCCACGGCCGCCAGGTGCACCACAGCGCTGCAACCGGACATCGCACGGGCGACCAGGGCGGCATCGGCAACGTCGCCGACGATCAGCTCGACCTTGGGATTGTCCAGCGGCAGGTTGCTGCGTTTACCGGTGGATAGGTCATCCAGAATCCGTACCGAATAGCCCTTGGCGAGCAAGGCATCGGTGAGATGGGAGCCGATGAATCCGGCACCCCCGGTAATGAGAACGGGGCGATCAGCCATGACGATAGAACCTGTCCAGAAGGCTCGGAAGGGCCGCACGCCAGGCGCGCGGCTTGATTCCGAAGGTATGCAGAATTTTCTTGCAGGCCAGTACCGCGTGTTGCGGTTCTTCCGCGGCGTCCGGGCGCGCGGCGTGGGCCTGGGCGGTCGGCGCTTCGATGGCCAGCGGGTGCAGGGCGCGGGCTTCGGTGAGAATCGCCTGGCCCAGGGCCAGCGGCGTGGTCGCCTCATGCCCGGCGTAGTGGTAGGTGCCCCACAGCGGCGCGCTGCAGTCGAGTTGCTTGAGCACCGAAATGATCACCCGGGCCGCGTCGTCCACCGGTGTCGGATTGCCCCGGCGGTCGTCGGCCAACAGCAGTTCCTCGGGTTGCTCGGCGCGGCCGAGGAAACGCCCGAGGGTGCCGTCGGGACTGTCATCAAGCAGCCAGCCGAAACGCAACAGCACGTGTTGCGGGCAGGTGGCGCGCACGCTTTGCTCGATCCGCCACAAGGCCTGGCCTCGCAGGCCCAGCGGCAGCGGTTCGTCTTTTTCGCTGTAGGCGGTCGCCCGGGAGCCGTCGAACACGCGATAGCTCGACGGTTGCACCAGGACGATGTTGTGATGCTGGCACAGTTCGGCCAGGCGCTCGATCGCCCGCTCCTGCCCGGCCAGGCGCTGTTCGCTGACCGTCTCCGCCTGGAACCAGTCGAAGTAGTAGGCGAGGTTGATCAACGCGTCCGGGCGGGTGTCGTCGAGCAGTTGCGTCAGGCTCGCGGCATCCCAGCCGTCCTGTGGTGGGCGGGGGGCGAGGAAACCGATGTCTTCCTCCGCACCGAGGCGAATCAGCGCCTGCCCAAGGGCATTTCCGCCGCCCAGTAACATAAGGCGCATTCGCATAGAGTCAGCAGGCCCAGTCTGATTGGAACGATGGCTGTATCGACACCGCCCGCGGGTGATGTCATCGATAGTTGCCGGAATCGTTGCATTTTGCGGGTTTAGTGCGCAACCGTCATCCGTAAAGTGTAGATGTGCGGGATTTGTGATGCTGCTGGCCCTGAAGGTTGGCGAAGATTTTGAGTGGTACTTGCATCTTCGCGCCCTCACCCGCATAAATCAGAATATGAACCTGCCCATCCCCGCCGACAGTGCCCTGGCCGGCTTCCACCCCGCCGTCAGCGCCTGGTTCAGCAACAAATTCGCGACGGTCACCGCCGCCCAGGCCCGGGCGTGGCCGCTGATCCGCCAGCGCCGCTCGACTCTGATCGCCGCCCCCACCGGTTCCGGCAAGACCCTCACCGCCTTCCTCGCCGTGATCGACGACCTGGTTCACCGTGGCCTGGAAAACTCCCAAGGCCTGCCAAACGAAACCCTGGTGGTCTACGTCTCGCCGCTCAAGGCGCTGTCCAACGACATCCAGATCAACCTGCAAGACCCATTGGCCGGCATCACCGAACAGTTGCGGCGGATGGGCCTGCCCGAGCTGCGGATCAGCACCGCCGTGCGCACCGGCGATACACCGCAAAAAGATCGCTCGGCGATGCGCAAGACCGCACCGCACATTCTGGTCACCACCCCGGAATCGCTTTACGTGCTGCTCGGTTCCGACTCCGGGCGGCAGATGCTCAGCACCACCGGCACGGTGATCGTTGATGAAATCCACGCCATCGCCGCCAGCAAGCGCGGCAGCCACCTGGCGCTGAGCCTCGAGCGTTTGCAGGCACTGTGCGCCGAACCGCTGGTGCGCATCGGCCTGTCGGCCACGCAAAAACCCATTGAGGCGGTGTCGCGCTTTCTGGTCGGTCGTGATCGACCCTGCGAGATCGTCGATATCGGCCACGCCCGCCCACGTGACCTGGACATCGAAGTGCCGCCCGTGCCGCTATCGGCAGTGATGGCCAACGATGTCTGGGAACTGGTCTATGACCGACTTGCCGCCCTCGCCCGCGCACACCGCACCACGCTGGTGTTCGTCAACACCCGACGTCTCGCCGAGCGCCTGAGCCGCCACCTGAGCGAACGCCTGGGCAAGGACGCGGTGGCCGCCCACCACGGCAGCCTGGCCAAGGAGTTTCGCCTGGACGCCGAACAGCGGCTCAAGCGTGGCGAATTGCAAGTGTTGATTGCCACCGCGTCGCTTGAGCTGGGCATCGACATTGGCGATGTCGACCTGGTGTGCCAGATCGCCTCGCCGCGTTCGATTGCCGGCTTTTTGCAAAGGGTTGGTCGCTCCGGGCACCAGGTCGGCGGCACCCCCAAGGGCCGCCTGTTTGCCACCACCCGCGACGACCTGATCGAATGCGTCGCGCTGCTCGACTGCGTGCGCCGGGGCGAGCTCGACACCCTGCTGATCCCCGAAGCGCCGCTGGACGTCCTGGCGCAACAGATCATCGCCGAAGTCAGTTGCCAGGAATGGCCGGAGCAGGCGCTGCTGGAATTGTTCCGCAACGCCTCGCCCTACAGCAGGCTCGACGAAAAACACTATCAGGCGCTACTGCAGATGCTCGCCGAGGGCTTCGACGGGCGCCAGGGCATCCGCAGTGCCTACCTGCATCGCGACGCCGTGAGCCGCACCCTGCGCGGTCGCAGGGGCGCCAAGCTGACGGCGGTGACCAGCGGCGGGACCATCCCCGACAATGCCGACTACAGCGTTCTGCTCGAGCCCCAAGGGCTGAACATCGGTAGCGTCAATGAAGACTTCGCGGTGGAGAGCATCGCCGGGGATGTGTTCCAGCTGGGCAATACGTCGTACCGGATACTGCGGGTCGACACCGGCAAGGTCCGGGTGGAGGATGCCCAGGGTCAGCCGCCGACCATCCCGTTCTGGCTCGGCGAGGCCCCGGGGCGTAGCGCCGAACTGTCGTTTGCCGTGGCGCGCTTGCAGGCCCAGCTCGATACTCTGCTGGGCGCGACGCCGGGCAACTTGCAGCCCGCCCTCGACTGGCTGACCCAAACCCTGGGCCTGAACCTGGCCAGCGCCGAACAACTGGTGGAATACCTGGCCCGCGCACGGCAGACACTGGGCGCGTTGCCGTCGCAGGACACCTTGCTGATGGAGCGCTTCTTCGACGAGTCCGGTGGCACCCAGCTGGTTATCCACAGCCCGTTCGGCAGTCGCATCAACCGCGCCTGGGGCCTGGCCTTGCGCAAACGCTTCTGTCGCACCTTCAACTTCGAGTTGCAGGCCGCCGCCAGCGAGGACGCCATCGTGTTGTCGCTGTCCTCCAGCCACAGCTTTGAGCTGGCTGATGTGTGGCGCTACCTGCACAGCAACACCGCTGAGCACATCCTGATCCAGGCCGTGCTCGATGCCCCGTTGTTTGGCGTGCGCTGGCGCTGGAATGCCGGCGTGGCGCTGGCGCTGCCGCGCTTTCGCGGTGGTCGCAAAGTGCCGCCGCAGATCCAGCGGATGAAAAGCGAAGACCTCACCGCCAGCGTGTTCCCCGACCAGATCGCCTGCGTGGAAAACCTCGTGGGCGAGCGCGACATTCCCGACCATCCGCTGGTGGAGCAGACCCTCGACGATTGCCTGCACGACGCCATGGACAGCAACGGCTGGTTGGCCCTGCTGCGGCGCATGGAACGCGGCGAGGTCCGCCTGATCAGCCGCGACCTGCCCGCGCCCTCGCCCCTGGCCGCGGAAATCCTCAGCGCCAGGCCCTACACCTTTCTCGACGATGCGCCCCTGGAGGAACGCCGCACGCAGGCGGTGCTCAATCGCCGCTGGAGCGAGCCGCAGTCCACTGACGACCTGGGCGCGCTGGACGCCGACGCCATTGACGCCGTGCGGGAAGAGGCCTGGCCCACGCCCGGCAATGTCGATGAGATGCACGAAACCTTGATGAGCCTGGCCTGCATCACCGACGCCGAGGCCAGCGCCAACCCGCATTGGCTGGAATGGTTGAATGCCCTGGCTGGCAGCGGCCGAGCCTGCCGCATCAACCATTCACTGTGGCTGGCGCTGGAACGGCTGACGTGCCTGCAGGCGATTTATCCACAAGCGGATCTGTCTCCACCCTTGCAGGCTCTGCCGGGTTTCGATCTGGCCTGGACGCCGGACGACGCCGTCGTAGAAGTGATTCGAGCGCGGCTCAGCGCCTTTGGTCCGCTGCCACTGCAGGCGATTGCCAACCCCCTCGAATTGCCCTCCTTGGAAGTCAGCCAGGCATTGGCGCACCTGGAACGCGAAGGCTATGTGCTGCGCGGGCGCTTCACCCCAGGCAATACCGAAGAAGAGTGGTGCGAGCGACATTTGCTGGCGCGGATTCATCGCTACACCGTCAAGCGCCTGCGCCGGGAAATCGAGCCCGTGGCCTTGCAGGATTTCATGCGCTTCCTGTTCGACTGGCAGCACCTGTCCAACGCCACCCGTGGCCAGGGCAGCACGGTGCTGCCGGCGATCGTCGCCCAGTTCGAAGGCTACCCCGCCGCCGCGTCGGCCTGGGACAGCGACCTTTTGCCCGCGCGGATCAAGGACTATTCGCCCACCTGGCTCGATGATGCGTGCCGTAGCGGCAAACTGGTCTGGAGCCGACTGACTGCGCGCAACCGCAGCACCGGCACCGCCCTGCGCAGTACACCGATCGTGCTGTTGCCGCGTAATCGGGTCGGACTCTGGAGCGACTTGACCGAGCAAACGCCAGTCAGCGAACTGTCGCCCAAGACACAGAAGGTTCACGCCGCCCTCAGCCAGCACGGCGCGCTGTTTTTCGATGAGCTGATTCACGAAGCCCACCTGTTGCGCACGGAACTGGAAATCTCCCTGCAGGAGCTGGTGGGTGCGGGGCTGGTGAACGCCGACAGTTTTGCCGGCCTGCGGGCGCTGATCACACCGGCCAGCAAGCGCCAGCAGCGTAGCAGCCGACGCGCACGCGGGGCCTTTGTCGGCGGCATGGACGATGCCGGGCGCTGGGCGCTGTTGCGACGCGCAGTGGCCGCGCCGGTTGTGGATAACCCGCGACCGACGCCAACGCCCGCCGACACCCTGGAACACATCGCCATGACCTTGTTGCGCCGCTACGGCGTGGTGTTCTGGCGCTTGCTGGAGCGTGAGGCCGATTGGCTGCCGAGCTGGCGGGAATTGCTGCGCACCTTCCATCGGCTGGAAGCGCGGGGTGAGATTCGGGGCGGACGTTTTGTCAGTGGCCTGGCGGGCGAGCAATTCGCGCTGCCGGAGGCGATTCCATTGCTGCGCGAAGTCCGCCGTCGACCCCATGACGGCAGCTTGGTCGCGGTGTGCGGGGTCGATCCGCTGAACCTTGCCGGCACCCTGTTGCCCGGTGCGAAAGTGCCGGCGCTGGCGAGCAATCGGCTGGTGTATCGCGATGGTTTACCGGCAGCGGCGGAGATTGCGGGCAAGAAGCATGTGTGGCTGGAGCTGGAGCAGCAGGCCATGGCTGAAGTGCAGAGCAAGCTGATCCGGCATTAGGGTTGCCTGCGCCGGCCCCATCGCCAGCAGGCTAGCTCCCACAATGAACCGGTGTTCACAGATCCATTGTGGGAGCCAGCCTGCTGGCGATGGGGCCATCAAAACCGGCAAATTTATTGAGGCCGGGGCCGATCCGGCATCAACACCGCCGCATGTTCCGGCTCAGCCGCTCCATCACGCACAGGCTCCGCCGCCGGCCTCTGCACTAAAACCTGCTGTGGATAAGTCTGCGCGAAATGCACCCACGGACTGTTATCCACAAGCTTTTTCAACCGCTGGTTGAACGCCCGGCTCACCGCATATTGCCCGCCCGACACGGTGCGAAATTGTGCCGTCAGCACCACGCCATTGAGGTCCATCCTGTCGACGCCGAACACATCCAGCGGCCCTTGCAGGTTGTACCGCAGGAACGGGTCTTCACTGATCGAATGCCCCGCCTCGCGAATCAGTTCGATGGCCTTGTCGACATCGGTGTCATAGGTGAACTGCACGGAGAAGAACGCATAGGCAAACTGCCGCGATTGGTTGGTCACGGCCTTGATCTGGCCAAAGGGAACAGAATGCACGAAGCCTTTGCCGTCGCGCAGGCGCAAGGTGCGGATGGTCAAGCCTTCGACCGTGCCGGCATGCCCGGAATCGAGCACCACCCAGTCGCCGATGGACAGGGTGTCTTCGATGATGATGAACAACCCGGTAATCACGTCCTGCACCAGTTGCTGGGAGCCGAAACCGATGGCCAGGCCAATGACCCCGGCACCGGCCAGGAAAGGCGCGACATTGATGCCAAGATTGGCCATGGTGGTGATGGCGCAGATCACCACCAGAATGATTTTGATCGCATTGCGCAGCAACGGCAGGATGGTCTTGATACGCGTACTCGGCTGGCGCGCCCCGCGTTTGCTGGCCGGTGGTTTCAGGGCCTCCTGGATCGCCGTGTCGAGCACCACCCAGACCATCCAGGTCACCAGGAAGATCAGGCCGATATGACTCAAGGAGTCACTGATCGCCCGTCCCACGGCATTGCTGACCGCAAAATCGAACAGTGACACGCCCCAGATTCGTCCGAGGATATCGATGAACACGATGGCCATGGCGATGCGCAACAACGCGTGGGAGAGGCTCAGGAAGCGTTCCTTGTAGGCGCCACTGCGGCGCACGTCGGACTCGCTGCGGGTCTTGAACAGGTGGTGCAGCGTCGTGCTGAGAAACACCGTCGCAATCAGCAACACCGTGGTGAACAGCGCGCTGCGCAGCACTTGCTGGTTGTCATCGCCAATGCCGATCAGGTTGATGACAGAGACCAGCACCATCAACAGGATCGGCCAGTACCAGAGCCCGGAAAAAATCCGCAGGGTTTCGCGCAAGGCTGGCTGCGCCCGCCGCTGGGCCAGCGGCAGGATACGGATCACCTGGGCGACCGGACGGCGCAGGCGGAACACCAGCAAACCAAAGGAAATCGAGGCCGCCAGCCCGGTAAATACAGCGATGCTGCTGGTGAGATTGTTCCCCAGTTGATGGGCGATCTGCGGGCTGGTCAAGGCGTCGCTCAGGGCGACCAGGAAACCAATCGCGAACAGCGGTCGTGGGCTGTCCTGGCGAATGATCTGCACCGCCCGGCGTTTGTGACCGACATTGAACAGCACCACCAGGGACATCACCAACGACGAAGCGAACACGCCACTGCTGGTGGCATAGGCAAAACACAACGCCAGCGCCCTGCCGGCCGACACCGGCAATAACTGGCTGGCATAAATCGTCAACGGCAGGCTGATCACCGCAGGGATGCTGTAGGGCAAGACATAACCCAGCAAGGCCTGCCCACGCTCTCGGCTGAGCAGCACACGATGGCGGCACAGGCGTTCGGTCAAGAACTTGCCGAACATCCAGAGCAGGCCGAAGACACCCGCCCACACCGCCGTCAGCAGCAGGAAATCCCCCGCCACGCTCCAACTCGAACGGGTCGATGGGCGATTGACCAGTTGGTCTACCTCATCGGCCGCACGATCAGCGCGCAAACGCCAGGCGTCGAGCAGGTCCTTGTCGAGGTTGAGCTTGCTCTGGACGTCGTCGATGCTCGAACTGATGGCGCCCAGCAACCCGCCCTGGACCAAGGGTTGCGGGTGTGCCGCCGGTGTGGCGGCGCCCGGCACGCCCGGTATGGCCGCTGCCTGCAGTTCCTCGCTGCCGAAAAACAACAGCGCCCCCAGTAATATCGCTGTCTTGAGCCTGATCAAGGCATCCGCTCCTTTGGATAGGACTGTAAGGAACTGATCGAGAATTGCCGGACTAGTTCGCTGCTGGCCGGCAAATCCCCAGCAATCTTTGCGCTCAAGACAAATATCAAATGCTCATCCCTGTATTTTTACCATCGCCAACCAGTCTAGTGCCCGAGGAAAAAGCCGCCAGCGCGATCATGTTCACCGGCCTGGTTGCAGGCCTCTGATCCCCCGTAGGAGCCGGCTTGCTGGCGATAGCGATATGTCGGTCACATCCATGTCGAATGGGCCGCCGCCATCGCCAGCAAGCCGGCTCCTACGAGTTTTGTGGTGACTTGTAAAACGTGACCGTCCGTAGCTCCATCGAAACTTTCGCCACTGCCCCACAGTCATCAAAAGATCAGGGGCCAGTCACACGGGAGGCGACATGGCGGCGATTCACATCGGTATTTCAGGTTGGCGCTACACGCCCTGGCGGGGGGATTTCTACCCGAAGGGCCTGGCCCAGAGGCGCGAATTGCAATTCGCCTCACGGGCGGTCAACAGCATCGAGATCAATGGATCGTTCTACGCCCTGCAACGGCCCGAACGCTATGCCCAGTGGTATGCCGAAACCCCGGCGCACTTTGTGTTCAGCGTCAAAGCCCCGCGTTTCATCACCCATATCAAGCGTCTGCGTGACATCCACAAACCCCTGGCGAATTTCTTCGCCTCCGGGGTGCTGGAACTCAAGGAAAAACTCGGCCCGATTCTTTGGCAGTTTCCGCCCAACTTCAAATTCGACGCCGAACTGTTCGAAACCTTCCTCGAACAATTGCCCCACGACACCCAACAGGCCGCCGCCCTCGCCCGCCAGCACGATTCCCATGTAAACGGCCACGCCAGCCTGAAGGCGAGCAGGAAACAGCCCTTGCGCCATGCCGTGGAAATCCGCAACGAGAGCTTCATCGACCCGCTATTTGTCCGCCTGCTCAAACGCCACAACACGGCCCTGGTCATCGCCGACACCGCTGGCAAATGGCCGTACCGCGAGGACCTCACCAGCGATTTCGTGTACCTGCGGCTGCACGGTGCAGAAGAGCTCTACGCCAGCGGCTACACCCCTCAGGCACTGAAGCGTTGGGGCGACCGGATCGAGGCCTGGCATCAGGGGCGGCAACCGGCCGATCCGCATTTGATCGCGCCGCGCCTGAAACCCAGGGCGCGCAAGTCTCGGGAAGTGTTCTGCTATTTCGATAACGACATCAAGGTTCGCGCGCCCTTCGATGCGCGTCGTTTGCTGGAGCGCTTCGACCTCGACAAAGAGCTGCTCACTGCCCCCGGCGAACCCGCTGCCGAAGGAGTGTTGCCATGAGCATTTCCGAACCGGTTGGTACCACCGACGAGCAGGCGACCATCGAGAGCACGGTGCACCGTTTCACCGTGCTGACGGTCAACACCCACAAGGGTTTCACGGCGTTGAACCGGCGCTTCATCCTGCCTGAACTGCGCGAAGCGGTGCGCAGCGTGTCTGCCGACGTGGTGTTTCTGCAGGAGGTACACGGCACCCACGAACATCATCCCAAGCGCTACGACAATTGGCCGGCGATACCCCAGTACGAATTCCTCGCCGATACCCTCTGGCCGCAGTTTGCCTACGGCCGCAACGCGGTCTATCCGGCAGGCGATCACGGTAATGCCTTGCTGTCGAAATTCCAGATCGTTCGCCACGACAACCTCGACGTGTCCATCAGCGGCCACGAGAACCGCGGCATTTTGCACTGCGTGCTGCGCCTCCCTGGCGAAGGCCCGGAGGTGCATGCCATATGCGTTCATCTCGGATTGCGCGAAAACCACCGCAATGAACAGCTCAAGTTGCTGGAGCGCCGTCTTGAGTCGTTGCCAGGCGACGCGCCGGTGATCGTGGCCGGTGATTTCAATGACTGGCGCCAACGCGCCGATGCCTTGCTCAAGCCCTGCGGTTTGCGCGAAGTGTTCGCCGAGCACCATGGCAAGCCGGCGCGCAGTTTTCCCGCGCGCTTGCCGACCCTGCGCCTGGACCGCATCTACGTGCGCAACCTCAAGGCCAGCCGTCCGCAGGTACTGGCCACCCGGCCCTGGTCACACCTTTCGGATCACGCACCGTTGTCGGTGGAGATTGAGCTATGAGTAGCCCGTCGATGGAAAAAACCGCGCTGGAAAAAACGATAGCCGCGCCGCCCATGAGCGAGCCGCAAAGGGTCGACGTCGAGTACGGCTGGCAGGGAAACAATCGGGTCGAACTGTTGGAAAATGGCGAAGCCTATTTCCCCAGGGTGTTCGAGGCCATGCGCCAGGCCAAAACCGAGATCCTCCTGGAAACCTTCATTGTGTTCGAGGACAAGGTGGGCGAAGAACTGAAGGACGTGCTCATCGAGGCGGCTCAACGGGGCGTACGCGTGACGGCCAGTTTTGACGGGTTTGGCTGCGGAGAGTTGTCTGCCGGGTATCTCACCGCCCTGAGCGGTGCCGGCGTGCATTTGCAGATGTTCGACCCGGCCCCCAAGCGCCTGGGCATCCGCACCAATTGGTTCCGCCGCCTGCATCGCAAGATCGTGGTGGTGGACGGAACGCTTGCGTTCATCGGCGGGATCAACTTCTCCGCCGATCATCTGGCCGACTTCGGCCCGGAAGCCAAACAGGATTATTCGGTTGAAGTGCAAGGCCCGGCGGTGGCCGACATCCATCACTTTGCCCTGCTGCAATGCGGTCGCCCGGCCCGCGCGAAATACTGGTGGCAACGCCGTCGGCAACGGCGCTCGGAACTGGTCGTGACCGATCACGATGGCCAGGTGCGGCTGGTGTACCGCGACAACGCCGAGCATTCGACCGATATCGAAGAGGTTTACCGCCTGGCGCTGCGCACGGCGCAGCGGCGCGTGGTCATCGCCAACGCCTACTTTTTTCCAGGCTATCGCTTGCTGCGCGAGATCCGTAACGCGGCGCGCCGCGGCGTTGAAGTGCGCCTGATCCTGCAGGGCCAGCCGGATATGCTGGTGGCCAAACTGGCAGCGCGCATGACTTACGATTACCTGCTCAAGTCCGGTGTGAAAATCTTCGAATACTGCGACCGCCCACTGCACGGCAAGGTCGCGTTGGTGGACGAAGACTGGAGCACCGTCGGCTCGAGCAACCTCGACCCGTTGAGCCTGTCGATGAACCTGGAGGCCAACGTGTTGATCCGTGACCGTGCGTTCAACCGTGACCTGTTCGAACGGCTCGAGGAACTCAGCGATAATCATTGCAAGGCCATGTCCGTGGATAAAGCCCCGCGCGGGCGAATCTGGCACATGACCGTGGGCTTCATGGTGTTTCACTTCCTGCGGCATTTTCCGGCATGGGCCGGCTGGTTGCCCGCGCACAAACCACGATTGAAAGCATTCACCCCACCGACCGGGAGCGATCAACATGAGCCGCACTGAAGCGCAGGCGGCGTCCCACGCCGAGCACCCGGCAAAATCGCGCTGGAGCCGTTGGAAAAGACCGTTGACGATGCTGTTTTTCCTGGCGCTGATCGTCCTCTTGACGATGTTCGCCCAGCGCATTGAATGGAACGAAGTGTTCGAGACCCTGACCGATTTCAAGGTACGCACCTTGATCATCGCGGCCGGCCTGACCCTGGTGAGTTTTCTGGTCTACGCCTGTTTCGACCTGATTGGCCGCACCTACATCCGCCAGGACCTGACGTGGAAACAGATCCTGCCGGTGGGCATCATCAGCTACGCCTTCAACCTCAATCTGAGCGCCTGGGTCGGCGGCATTGCCATGCGGTATCGCCTGTATTCACGGCTCGGGGTGAGTAAATCCAACATTGCGAAAATCCTCGGCCTGAGCCTGGCGACCAACTGGTTCGGCTACATGATGATCGCCGGCGCGGTGTTCAGCAGCGGACTGGTGCGCATGCCTCCAGGCTGGAAACTGAGCAGCGGCGCGTTACAGGCGGTGGGCGTGTTGCTGCTATTGGTGAGTGCGGGGTATCTGGCGGCGTGCCAGTTCTCCAAGCGTCGGGAATGGTCGATTCGCGGGGTGGAAATCAACTTGCCGTCGCTGCGCATGGCAATCCTGCAACTGGCCCTGGGGGCGCTGAACTGGTCGTTGATGGCCGCAGTGATTTTCACCCTGTTGCCGAGCAAATTGGACTATCCGCTGGTGCTGGGTGTGTTGCTGATCAGCGCCATCGCCGGGGTCATCACCCACATTCCGGCCGGGCTCGGTGTGCTGGAAGCGGTGTTCGTGGCACTGCTGCAACACGAGGCCTCGCGGGGCAGCCTGGTGGCGGGGTTGCTGGCTTATCGGGCGATCTATTTCCTGTTGCCGCTGTTGATCACGCTGGTGATGTACCTGCTGGTGGAGGCCAAGGCCAAGTCGTTGCGGATCTCGAAGAAGCCCAAGTGATTTGTGCTGTTTTCGAAGCCGCCATCGCGAGCAAGCTCGCTCCCACAATGACCGGTGTAAACAGAACATTTGTAAGCACCAGTGACCCTGTGGGAGCGAGCTTGGTCCGGGCGGCGTTACGACGATGGCGTCCGAAAGAACACCACAAAATCATGTGGACTGAATAATGCTCAACCGCTCACCCACCACCATTTCCGTGATCCAGTCCACCAGGATCGAGGTGTAGGCCTGCTGTGAAACGGGTTCACTCAGCGCATGATCGGCCCCATCGATGATGCGGTGAGTCAGCGAGTGGGTCTGCTGACACGCCGCGCGATAACTCATGATGGTCGCGTGGGGTACGTAGACATCGGTTTCCGACTCTACCAGCAACACATCCCCGGTAAATTGCGAACAGGCATGCAGCGCCCGGTTGCTATCGGCGCGCACCAGGGTGCTGCGGTAGTCGCGCAGGTCGAGCTTGTCCAGGTCGCGCTTGGGCGTGTGCCATTGATCGTCGCGGTACAGCGCCGGCACCCGCAACGCCAGCCAGCGCACCGGCCGCAGCGAAGTGAGGATCGAAGCCAGGTAACCGCCGTAGCTGGTGCCAACCACGGCAATCGCCGAGGTATCCAGCGCCGGGTGCGCGAGCAAACGGTCGTAGGCCGCCAGCAGGTCGCGCAGGTTGTCTTCGCGGGTTACGCGGGTCAGCGGAATACCCGTGCCGCCGGTGTGCCCGCGTAGATCGAAGGTCAAACAGACACAACCCAATCCGGCGATACCCTTCGCCCGTTCCAGGTCTCGCTCCTGACTGCCGCCCCAGCCGTGCACAAACAACACGCCGGGGACTTTCGATTTGGGGCTGAGAAAAGTCCCGCTCATCTGTTCGTCGTCGATGTCGATTTGAATGCTTTCGCTTCTAGCCGTCATAGGATTTGACCGTTACGTACTTGAGGAGGAAATCGCTGTTTTCCGCCGGCCCGCGGTACACCTCGATGGCGTCCGCCGGCAAGGGTTGATCGATGTAGGTCTCCACCGAAGACACGCGAATCGCGCGCATCCCCGGATCGTTGACGAAGCTCTGCAAGGCTGCGATTTCAGCGCTGCTAGCCCCACCCATGCGCCAGGATTGCTCGAGCACGCCGCTGCGTTGCTGGCCATCACTGGCGATACCCTGGGCGATGTCGTAATTGCGCCGTGAGGCGTAGAAACCGGGATAGGCTTCATCTGCGGCACCGTCAAATACCTGAGCCTGCCGGATCGCCAGTTGCACATCGTCGGGCAAATCCAGGGTCAGCAGATCGTCGTAGCCACCCTGCACCACCAGCAGGTTGGAACCACCATAGACCTCTTCGCCGTGGGCGTCTGTGGTCAAGTATTGATCACCGCAGTAACTGAGCACCTTTTCACCAATGAAACTCTGCCCGACGCTGTGGGTAATCACCTGGTCCAGGTCCTGCTCCAGCACCACGCCTTCACTGAACAGCGCTTTCGCATCAGGACGGGCGAGGATTTCGTCGAACTGGTCGAGGCTCTTGATGACTTCCTGACCACGCCCGGCACAGGCATGGATCGGCTTGATGCGGATCGCGCCGCTGTAGAGCAGATGCTCCGCCGCCGGACGCGCATCCTCGAACGAGAACACACTCAGACCATCAAGCACCACAGTGCGCACCCGTTCGGAAAACAACGGCGCCCAGCCTTGCGGAGCATGGGCATGTCGATTCAACAAACCATGGCTGATGGCTTTGGTGCAGATGAAATCATGCTCGACATAACCGCCCCACAAATCCTCCGGTCCCTTGACGCCCAAATGCCGGGCGGCTGCGGCCCCCACCAGGGTCTGGGTCGGTAACAGATAGATGTCTCGACCGCTGTGTACCTGCGGGTCGTAGCTGCCGCCGAATTTGAGCCCGAGGATTTGCGCCAGCCAACGGGCCAGGGCGCGATTGGTTTCGACTTCGTGCACTGGCGCATCGTCGCGCACCGAATGGGCGACGACCAGCTTCTTGCGGTTTGTTGGGGTCATGCGTCCCCCTTCAGTTGTCGCGATATGAATGTAGCTGATGGGGTGCAGGGTTCAGGCCAACCGCCTGCTGAGAAAAATGCTATGTAAATCAGCCTGTAGCAGAAACGATGGTGGCACCGCGCCCGCCTTATTCTGCACGACCGGATTTTTCATACCGGCATTTTGCACGATTCAAACCTGACATCGCCCCCCTGTGGGAGCGGGCTCGCTCGCGAAAGCAATCTTCCAGTCCCACCAGTTTTGACTGACATACCCCATTCGCGAGCAAGCCCGCTCCTACAGGGTCGTGTGATGCAGCCGCTAACGGGTTGCAACACTGGGCATCACCCCAAACCGCGCGCGATAATCACTCGGCGCCAGCCCGGTAATCTTCTTGAACGTCGAACGAAACGCTCCCGGATCCTGATACCCGACGGTCCAGGCAATGTGATCGATGGTGCCGTTGGTAAACTCGAGCATTTCCCGAGCCTTGCCGACCCGCAGATGCTGGCAATATTCCGTAGGCTTGAGCCCCGTCGCCGCGCGGAAACGGCGCAGGAACGTACGCTCTTCCAGCCCTGCCCGCTCAGCCATGGTCGCCAGCGAGACATCGGTGGCGCCCGTGCTTTGCAGCCAGTGTTGAACCTTGAGAATCGAGGCATCGCCATGGTTGAGAATCGGCGCGAAATTGCTGCCGCACTCACTGGCGCTGTCGCTGTGTTCCACCACCAGGAAACGCGCAGTGCCGGTGGCAATGCTCGGCCCCAACAGACGATCCACCAGGCGCAGTCCCAATTCAGACCAGGCCATCAGTCCGGCGGTGGTAATCAGGTCACCGTCATCGACGATGGGAGTATCGGCCTTGAGCTTGATCGCCGGGTAACGCTCGCTGAAGGACTTTGCCGAAGTCCAGTGAGTGGTGGCGCTGCGCCCGTCGAGCAATCCGCTTTCAGCCAACAGCAGCGAACCCACGCAGACGCCCCCGAGGGTCGCGCCGCTGGCGTGTTGTTGGCGCAGCCAGCGCAGCAACGGCTGCGGCGCCTGGCCTTCGGTGAACCCGGCAATCGACGGTGGAATCAATACCGCCACCAATGCGTCGTCTGTCGCGGGATGACTGTCATAGACGCGCGACGGTGCCTGCTGGCCATCGACCTGCCAATGGCTCACGCGCAGCAAGGGCAAGCGCGCCTCTTGATGCTCGGCGGCGATCCGGTTGGCCACCCCGAACAGGTCCGTCAAGCCATGCACCGCCGCCATCTGCGCGCCGGGATAGATCAACACGCCCAGCTCGGCGATCGCCCTTTGTGCATCCATTGTCAGTTTTCCCCCTTCTATTGTCGGTGCGGCCAATCCCCGGACGCTCGGCCAGGGCCAATACTCCATTCCACACCCAAACCGCACTTCGAGGAAACAGTCATGGCCAAGCAAGCACTCATCGTAGTCGATATCCAAAAAGACTACTTCCCAGAAGGCAAGTGGCCGCTGGCCGGCGCCGATGCCGCGGCAGACAACGCCGTCCGTCTGCTCAAGGCCTTTCGTGATGCCGGGGATTCGGTGGTGCACATCCGCCACGAATTCACTTCCGAAGACGCACCGTTTTTCACCCCAGGCTCCGACGGCGCCAAGCTGCACCCTAAAGTGCTCAACCAGGACAATGAGCCAGTGGTGCTCAAACACTTCGTCAACTCGTTCCGCGAAACCGAACTGCAGTCCATTCTCGACGAGCAAGGCATCAAGGAACTGGTGGTGGTCGGCAGCATGAGCCACATGTGTGTCGACGGCATCACCCGCGCCGCCAACGACCTCGGCTACAGCGTCACAGTGATCCACGATGCCTGTGCCTCCCGTGACCTGGAGTTCAACGGTGTGACCGTTCCGGCGGCTCATGTACATGCAGCCTTCATGTCGGCCCTGGGCTTTGCCTACGCCAACGTGGTGTCCACGGACGAATTCCTCGCGAACTGAAACTTCTTTTAAGGAATTTCACCGCAAAAAAAACCCGCACTTCAGATCGAAGTGCGGGTTTTGTTTTTCAGCTCGCCGCTTGTAGCTCGGGGCTTACCGCTGTTTTAGAATGGAATATCGTCATCGAAGCTGTCGAAGTCCGGAGCCGGCTGCGGAGCGGCCTGCTGAGGAGCCGGGCGCGACTGTTGCGGGGCCGACTGCTGTGGACGCGGAGCCTGCTGGCGTGGCGCGGATTGCTGGTAGTTGTTACCACCGCCCTGGCCTTGCTGGTCACCCTGCTGTGGACGACCGCCCAGCAATTGCATGGTGCCTTGCATGTCGACCACGATTTCAGTGGTGTAACGCTTGATACCGTCTTTTTCCCACTCGCGGGTTTGCAGCTTGCCTTCGATGTAGACCTGCGAACCTTTACGCAGGTATTCGCCGGCGATCTCTGCGACCTTGCCGAACATCGACACACGGTGCCATTCGGTTTTTTCGACTTTCTGACCGGTTTGCTTGTCGGTCCACTGTTCGCTGGTTGCCAGACTCAGGTTGGTCACGGCGTTGCCATTCGGCAGGTAACGAACTTCAGGATCCTGGCCGCAAGTGCCGACCAATATGACTTTGTTAACCCCACGGGCCATTACGTTCTCCTAGGCTACGCACGCTGCCCCGGCCGGGTTGTTCACCAGGCGCTCAAGGGTGGTGCGATCCAATAGTTCGGTGTCCAATTTGATGTAAATGGCCGCCTCATCAGCGACTATCACTGCATCTGTTACCCCTACGACGGCCTTCAGGCGCTCAACCAGCCCCGCTTCGCGGATCGCCTCGGGCGACAATGGCAAGCGCAGGCTTGTCACGTAGGGAGGTTCACGCATGGTAACAGCAAAGGCCAGCCAGAGGGCAGCCAGACCGGCGCATCCAAGGAACACAACCGACAGACCGCCATGCTGGAACAGCCAGCCGCCGAGTATGCCGCCCAGTGCCGAGCCGAGGAACTGACTGGTGGAATAGACCCCCATTGCCGTGCCCTTGCCACCCGCCGGTGAAACCTTGCTGATCAACGACGGCAACGAAGCTTCCAGCAGATTGAAGGCCGTGAAAAACACCACGGTTCCAATCACCAGAGCCCGCAAGCTATCGCCGAACTGCCAGAAGAATAGCTCAGTGAGCATCAGCGTCACGACGGCGCCGAGCAAAACTCGTTTCATTTTGCGTCGCTTCTCGCCGTAGATGATGAACGGGATCATGGCGAAGAAGGAAATCAGCAACGCGGTCAGGTACACCCACCAATGCTGTTCCTTGGGGAGCCCGGCTTTTTCGACCAGCGCCAGGGGCAAGGCAACGAAACTCGACATCAGCATCGCGTGCAACACGAAGATACCAAGATCCAGGCGCAGCAGGTCCGGGTGCTTGAGCGTCGGTATCAATGCCTGGCGGGCGACGCCGGATTCACGGTGCTGCAACGGCCCCGTGGAGCGCGGCACCATGAACATCACGATCACGATACCGACCAGTGCCATGCCACCGGTGGCCAGGAACAATCCGGAAAGGCCGAAAGCACGGGTCAGCAACGGCCCCACCACCATGGCAACCGCAAACGACAGGCCGATCGTCATGCCGATCATGGCCATGGCTTTAGTCCTATGCTGCTCGCGGGTCAGGTCGGACAGCAAGGCCATCACCGCCGCGGAAATCGCCCCGGCACCTTGCAGGATGCGCCCGGCGATGACGCCCCAGATCGAGTCGGCGTTGGCCGCCAGGACGCTGCCGAGGGCGAAGACGATCAGCCCCAGGTAAATCACCGGGCGGCGCCCGATGCGGTCGGAAATGAAACCGAAGGGAATCTGGAAAATCGCCTGGGTCAGGCCGTAAGCGCCAATCGCCAGCCCGATGAGGGCCGGGGTCGCTCCCGCCAGGTCCATGCCATAGGTCGCCAATACCGGCAACACCATGAACATGCCAAGCATACGGAAGGCGAACACCAGGGCCAGACCGCTTGCTGCGCGGGTCTCACTGCCACTCATGCGTTCGCTGTGGGGATCGTGCATGGAAAAACCTCATGTGAACCGGCGGCGATTCTACCAGTCCCATCGATTGACAGGGTATATCGCGACGCTTTGCCACGTGTAGATGAAAGAGCTTTCATGTAAGGCGACAAAACCAGTATTCGATAGTGTGCATCCATCCAGTATTTGGCCGTATACTCCTACGTTTTCGACGCCCGCCGAGCGAGGCCACTTTGGACAAGATCCTGATTCGTGGGGCCCGAACCCACAACCTGAAGAACATCGACCTGACCCTGCCAAGGGACAAGCTGATCGTCATCACCGGCCTGTCCGGCTCCGGCAAGTCCTCCCTGGCTTTCGACACGCTGTACGCCGAAGGCCAGCGTCGTTATGTCGAGTCGCTGTCGGCCTACGCCCGGCAGTTCCTGTCGATGATGGAAAAACCTGACGTCGACACCATCGAAGGCCTGTCGCCGGCGATCTCCATCGAACAGAAGTCGACCTCGCACAACCCGCGTTCGACCGTCGGCACCATCACCGAAATCTACGACTACCTGCGCCTGCTGTATGCACGCGTCGGCATTCCGCGCTGCCCGGACCACGACATTCCCCTGGAAGCGCAGACCGTCAGCCAGATGGTCGACCTGGTCCTCGCCGAACCGGAGGGCAGCAAGCTGATGCTGCTGGCCCCGGTCATTCGCGAGCGCAAGGGTGAACACCTTTCAGTCTTCGAAGAGCTGCGCGCCCAGGGTTTCGTCCGGGCCCGGATCAACGGCAAGCTGTATGAGCTGGATGAAGCGCCCAAGCTCGACAAGCAGAAAAAACATACCATCGATGTCGTGGTCGACCGTTTCAAGGTTCGCGCCGATCTGCAACAGCGCCTGGCCGAATCGTTCGAGACCGCGCTGAAACTGGCAGACGGCATCGCCCTGGTGGCGCCGATGGACGACGAGCCGGGCGAAGAGATGATCTTCTCCGCGCGTTTTGCCTGCCCGATCTGTGGCCATGCCATCAGCGAACTCGAGCCCAAGCTGTTTTCCTTCAACAACCCGGCCGGCGCCTGCCCGACCTGTGATGGCCTGGGGGTCAAGCAGTTCTTCGACATCAAGCGCCTGGTCAACGGTGAACTGACCCTGGCAGAAGGCGCGATTCGCGGCTGGGACCGGCGCAACGTCTATTATTTCCAGATGCTCGGCTCGCTGGCCTCCCACTACAAGTTCAGCCTGGAAGTGCCGTTCAACGAACTGCCGGCCGATCAGCAGAAGAGCATCCTGCACGGCAGCGGTTCGCAAAACGTCGATTTCAAATACCTGAATGACCGGGGCGATATCGTCAAGCGCTCGCACCCGTTCGAAGGCATCGTGCCCAACCTGGAGCGTCGTTATCGCGAAACCGAGTCGGCCTCGGTACGCGAAGAACTGGCCAAGTTCCTCAGCACCCAGTCCTGCCCTGATTGCCGCGGCACCCGCCTGCGTCGTGAGGCGCGGCATGTGTGGGTCGGCGAGAAAACCCTGCCGGCGGTGACCAACCTGCCCATCGGCGATGCCTGCGATTATTTCGGTGGGTTGAAGCTGACTGGCCGTCGTGGCGAGATTGCCGACAAGATCCTCAAGGAAATTCGCGAACGCCTGCAGTTCCTGGTCAACGTCGGCCTCGATTATCTGTCGCTGGATCGCAGCGCGGACACCCTGTCCGGTGGCGAGGCCCAGCGTATTCGCCTGGCCAGCCAGATCGGCGCCGGCCTGGTCGGCGTCCTGTACATCCTCGACGAACCTTCGATCGGCCTGCACCAACGCGATAACGACCGGTTGCTCGGCACCCTGAAACACCTGCGAGACATCGGCAACACGGTAATCGTGGTCGAGCACGATGAAGACGCGATTCGCTTGGCCGACTATGTCGTGGATATCGGCCCGGGCGCGGGGGTTCACGGTGGGCACATCGTCGCCGAAGGTACGCCGGCCGAGGTAATGGCGCATCCCGACTCCCTGACCGGCAAGTACCTGTCGGGCCGGGTGAAGATCGCGGTGCCGGCCAAACGTACGCCGCGCAACAAAAAGCTGTCGCTGACACTCAAGGGTGCCCGTGGCAACAACCTGCGCAATGTCGACCTGGAGATCCCGATCGGCCTGCTGACCTGCGTGACCGGCGTGTCCGGCTCAGGCAAGTCGACGCTGATCAACAACACGCTGTTTCCGCTGAGCGCCACGGCACTCAACGGTGCAACCACCCTCGAAGCGGCCGCTCACGACAGCATCAAGGGCCTGGAGCACCTGGACAAGGTCGTCGACATCGACCAGAGCCCCATCGGTCGTACGCCGCGTTCCAACCCGGCCACCTACACCGGCCTGTTCACGCCGATTCGCGAGCTGTTTGCCGGCGTGCCGGAATCTCGCTCCCGCGGTTATGGCCCCGGGCGTTTCTCCTTCAACGTCAAGGGCGGACGCTGCGAGGCCTGCCAGGGTGATGGCCTGATCAAGGTGGAAATGCACTTCCTGCCGGACATCTACGTGCCCTGCGATGTCTGCAAGAGCAAGCGCTACAACCGTGAAACCCTCGAGATCAAGTACAAGGGCAAGAGCATCCATGAAACCCTCGAGATGACCATCGAGGAAGCCCGGGAGTTCTTCGATGCGGTACCGGCCCTGGCGCGCAAGCTGCAAACGTTGATGGACGTCGGTCTGTCGTACATCAAGCTGGGGCAATCGGCGACCACGCTGTCCGGCGGTGAAGCCCAGCGGGTGAAACTGTCCCGCGAGCTGTCCAAGCGTGATACCGGCAAGACCCTGTACATCCTCGACGAACCCACCACCGGGCTGCACTTCGCGGACATCCAGCAACTGCTGGACGTGTTGCATCGCCTGCGTGACCACGGCAACACCGTGGTGGTGATCGAGCACAACCTGGACGTCATCAAGACCGCCGACTGGCTGGTGGACCTGGGGCCGGAAGGAGGTTCGAAGGGCGGGCAGATCATTGCCGTCGGCACGCCTGAGGAAGTATCCGAGATGAAGCAGTCCCATACCGGTTACTACCTCAAGCCTTTGCTGGAGCGCGACCGGGCCTGATCGACCCCCATGAAAAAGCCCCTGTCACTTCATCAGTGACAGGGGCTTTTTTGTATCCGCCGCAATCAGGTGTGGGATTGCAGGTAATTCTCGAGACCGATCAACTTGATCAGGCCCAACTGCTTCTCGAGCCAGTAGGTGTGATCTTCTTCGGTGTCATGCAACTGGACCCGCAGCATTTCGCGGCTGACATAGTCCTTGTGCTGCTCGCAGAGCTTGATGCCCTTGCACAGCGCAGCCCGTACCTTGTATTCCAGGCGCAGATCCGCTTCGAGCATCTCCGTCACTGTGGTGCCGACATCCAGATCGTCCGGACGCATGCGCGGCGTGCCTTCGAGCATCAGGATCCGGCGCATCAGTGCATCAGCGTGTCCTGCTTCCTCTTCCATCTCGTGGTTGATTCGTTCGTAGAGCTTGGTGAAACCCCAGTCCTCATACATCCGCGAGTGGACGAAATATTGATCACGCGCGGCCAGTTCGCCGGTCAGCAACGTGTTGAGGTAATCGATAACGTCTGGGTGGCCTTGCATCGCCCTACATCTCCCTGCTTGAAAGTCTGTAGTTTGAACCAACCTGGCGCTAACGTCACTCGGAAGACGCAATAAAAGCGAAGATATTCTGAGAAAAGCAGCTTAAATAACGCAAAAACCGCCCAATTAAGGGCGGTTCTGCTTCTCATTTAGACTTCGTTAAGCTGTACGTTGAGCAGCGTTGCGATTGCTTCTCCATACGCCGGATCGGCCTTGAAGAAGTGCTGTAACTGGCGATCGACGACGTCGCTCGAGACACCCGCCATGGCGCTGGCAATGTTATTGACCAGCAGCGCTTTCTGCTCGTCACTCATCAGGCGGAACAGCGCGCCGGCATGGCTGTAGTAATCGGTGTCTTCGCGATGATCATAGCGATCAGCCGCACCGCTCAAGGCCATCGCCGGTTCAGCATAACGAGGTGCCTGTTTTGGCGACTCGATGTAGCTGTTTGGCTCGTAGTTCGGCGCTGCACCGCCATTGCTGCCAAAAGCCATGGAGCCATCACGCTGGTAGGTGTTCACCGGACTGCGTGGCGCGTTCACTGGCAACTGCTGGTGATTGGTGCCGACACGGTAGCGGTGTGCATCAGCGTAAGCGAACACACGACCTTGCAGCATGCGGTCTGGCGAAAGACCGACGCCTGGCACCATGTTGCTGGGGCCGAACGCGGCTTGCTCGACTTCGGCGAAGTAGTTCAGCGGGTTTCGATTGAGCTCCAACTCACCGACTTCGATCAACGGGAACTCCTTCTGCGACCAGGTCTTGGTCACGTCGAACGGGTTCTCGTAGTGCACCGCGGCCTGAGCCTCGGTCATGATCTGGATGCACACACGCCATTTCGGGAATTCACCGCGTTCGATGGCTTGGAACAAGTCGCGCTGGGCGTAATCCGGATCGGTACCCGCCAGGCGCGCCGCCTCTGCGGGCGCGAGATTCTTGATCCCTTGTTGGGTCTTGTAGTGCCACTTGACCCAATGACGCTCGCCATTGGCGCTGATCAGGCTGTAAGTGTGGCTGCCGAAGCCGTGCATATGACGGTAGCCATCAGGAATGCCCCGGTCGGAGAACAGAATGGTGACCTGGTGCAGCGCTTCCGGAGAGTGCGACCAGAAGTCCCACATGGCCTGTGCGCTTTTCAGATTGCTTTGCGGCAGGCGTTTTTGGGTGTGGATAAAGTCCGGGAATTTCAGCGGATCACGGATGAAGAACACCGGCGTATTGTTGCCGACAATGTCCCAGTTGCCTTCCTCGGTGTAGAACTTCAGCGCGAAACCACGAGGATCGCGCTCGGTATCCGCTGAACCGCGTTCACCACCGACAGTGGAAAATCGCAGGAAGGTTGGCGTTTGCTTACCGACGGTCTCGAAGAGCTTGGCGCTGGTGTATTGGGTGATATCCCGCGTAACAGTAAAGGTACCGTAGGCGCCTGAGCCTTTGGCGTGCACACGGCGTTCCGGGATGTTTTCGCGGTTGAAGTGTGCCAGCTTTTCGATCAGGTGGAAGTCGTCGAGCAGCAGTGGGCCGCGAGGGCCGGCGGAACGGGAATTCTGGTTATCGGCAACAGGAGCGCCACTGGCGGTGGTAAGCGTTTTGTTTTGGCTCATGCGATCTTCCTTCATCTATCGGTCTTGAACTGCCGGCTATCGGCTGAGAAGGAGTATTGATCATCGCTATGACGGCTACAAATTCATTAACCTGTAGACATCGATAGAGAAATACTAATGATCATCCCCATCACATAATGACGACGTGACGAAGGAGAGACTTGTACAAAGGGCGCGTTTATTACAGGCACAAAAAACCGGGCACTAGGCCCGGTTTTTTGTTTCAGACTGACGTCTTACTCGGCAGATACAGCTTCGCCAGCAGTAGCACGATCAACCAACTCGACGTACGCCATAGGCGCGTTGTCGCCAGCGCGGAAACCGCACTTGAGGATGCGCAGGTAGCCACCCTCACGGGTAGCGTAACGCTTGCCCAGGTCGTTGAAGAGCTTACCAACGATAGCTTTCGAACGAGTACGGTCGAAAGCCAGACGACGGTTAGCAACGCTATCTGTCTTGGCCAAAGTGATCAGCGGCTCGGCAACGCGGCGCAGTTCTTTAGCTTTTGGCAGAGTCGTTTTGATCAGCTCGTGCTCGAACAGCGACACCGCCATGTTTTGGAACATGGCCTTGCGGTGCGAGCTGGTGCGGCTCAGGTGACGACCACTTTTACGATGACGCATGGTTCATTCCTTACCAAACACTACGTTCGGTGATTACGACGATCAGGCAGTCGCCTTGTCGTCCTTCTTAAGACTTGCAGGCGGCCAGTTGTCGAGGCGCATGCCGAGGGACAGACCGCGGGAGGCCAGAACGTCCTTGATTTCAGTCAAGGATTTCTTGCCCAGGTTCGGAGTCTTCAACAGCTCTACTTCGGTACGCTGAATCAGGTCGCCGATGTAGTAGATGTTTTCCGCCTTAAGGCAGTTAGCCGAACGTACAGTCAGTTCCAGATCGTCAACCGGGCGAAGCAGGATCGGATCGATCTCGTCTTCCTGCTCGACAACCACTGGCTCACTGTCACCTTTGAGGTCGACGAACGCAGCCAACTGCTGTTGCAGAATGGTTGCAGCACGGCGGATAGCCTCTTCAGGATCCAGAGTACCGTTGGTTTCCAGATCAATAACCAGCTTGTCCAGGTTAGTACGCTGTTCGACACGGGCGTTTTCCACCACGTATGCGATACGGCGAACCGGGCTGAACGAAGAGTCAAGCTGCAAGCGACCGATGCTGCGGCTTTCGTCTTCATCGCTCTGACGCGAGTCTGCCGGTTCATAACCACGACCACGAGCTACTACGAGCTTCATGTTCAGGGCGCCGTTAGACGCCAGGTTAGCGATTACGTGATCGGGATTAACGATCTCGACATCATGATCCAGCTGAATATCGGCAGCGGTAACCACCCCCGAACCCTTCTTCGACAAGGTCAGCGTAACTTCGTCACGGCCGTGCAGCTTGATAGCCAGACCTTTAAGGTTCAACAGGATTTCAATTACGTCTTCCTGTACACCTTCGATGGCGCTGTACTCGTGGAGCACACCGTCAATCTCGGCCTCGACTACTGCACAGCCGGGCATTGAGGACAACAGGATGCGGCGCAGCGCGTTGCCCAGGGTGTGGCCAAAGCCACGCTCGAGAGGCTCGAGCGTGATCTTGGCGCGGGTTGGACTGACAACTTGCACATCAATGTGGCGAGGTGTCAGGAACTCATTTACCGAAATCTGCATGGATGCACCTATTTTCTAGCCCTTACTTGGAGTAGAGCTCGACAATCAGGCTTTCGTTGATGTCGGCGGACAGATCACTGCGAGCTGGAACGTTCTTGAAAACGCCCGACTTCTTCTCAGTGTCTACTTCTACCCATTCTACGCGGCCACGTTGGGCACACAGATCGAGAGCTTGGACAATGCGAAGTTGGTTTTTTGCTTTCTCGCGAACAGCGACCACGTCACCAGCACGAACCTGGTAGGACGGAACGTTAACGGTCTGACCGTTTACGCTGATCGACTTGTGCGATACCAGCTGACGGGATTCGGCACGAGTAGAACCAAAGCCCATACGGTATACAACGTTGTCCAGACGGCATTCGAGCAGTTGCAGCAGGTTTTCACCGGTTGCACCTTTCTTGCCAGCAGCTTCTTTGTAGTAGCCGCTGAATTGACGCTCGAGAACGCCGTAGATACGACGGACCTTCTGCTTTTCACGCAGTTGGGTGCCGTAGTCGGACTGGCGACCGCGGCGTTGGCCGTGGATACCAGGTGCTGCTTCAATGTTGCACTTCGATTCGATCGCGCGCACGCCGCTCTTCAGAAAGAGATCGGTGCCTTCGCGACGAGCGAGTTTGCATTTTGGACCAATGTAACGAGCCATTCTTTACAATCTCCTGGATTACACGCGGCGCTTCTTCGGCGGACGGCACCCGTTGTGCGGGATTGGCGTCACGTCGGTGATGCTGGCGATCTTGTAGCCACAGCCGTTCAAAGCGCGGACTGCGGATTCACGACCTGGACCTGGACCTTTGACGTTTACGTCGAGGTTTTTCAGGCCGTATTCCAGCGCAGCTTGACCAGCACGTTCAGCAGCTACTTGAGCAGCAAACGGGGTGGACTTGCGGGAACCGCGGAAACCCGAACCACCGGAGGTAGCCCAGGAAAGAGCGTTACCTTGACGGTCGGTAATGGTCACGATGGTGTTGTTAAAAGATGCATGGATGTGGGCGATGCCATCAACCACTGTCTTTTTAACTTTTTTACGAGGACGAGCAGCAGGTTTTGCCATGATAATTTTCCTGTCGATTCGCTGGGGCGATTACTTGCGGATCGGCTTACGCGGACCTTTACGGGTACGCGCGTTGGTCTTGGTACGCTGACCGCGTACTGGCAGACCACGACGATGACGCAGACCGCGATAGCAACCGAGGTCCATCAAGCGCTTGATTTTCATGTTGATTTCGCGACGCAGGTCACCTTCAGTGGTGAACTTCGCCACTTCGCCACGCAGCTGTTCAATCTGCTCGTCGCTCAGATCTTTGATCTTTGCTGCTGGGTTTACCCCAGTCTCTGCACAAATTTTCTGTGCAGTAGTGCGACCAACACCATAGATGTAGGTCAGCGAGATAACAGTATGCTTGTTATCTGGAATGTTAACGCCTGCAATACGGGCCATTCAGTGGGACTCCAATTGACAGCTACCTACGCCCCGGAAGCCAAGAAATAGGGCGCGAGATAATATCGCTGTAATAACAAATAATCAACCCGGCAGCGCACTAGCTGCCGGGCTTGAAGCACAATCACACTCAGCCTTGGCGCTGTTTGTGACGCGGTTCCGCGCTGCAAATTACTCGAACAACACCTTCGCGGCGAATAATCTTGCAGTTACGGCACAGCTTTTTCACCGATGCACGAACTTTCATCACCAACTCCTCGAACCTTATGGGTCAGCGCAGCATGCCGCTGCCGTAACCCTTCAGGTTGGCTTTCTTCATCAGGGATTCGTACTGGTGCGAAACGAGGTGCGATTGTACTTGGGACATGAAGTCCATCACAACCACGACGACGATCAGCAACGAGGTCCCGCCAAGGTAGAACGGAACGTTGGCTGCAACCACCAGGAACTGGGGCAACAGGCACACGGCCGTCATGTAAAGAGCACCGAACAGGGTCAAACGAGTCAGAACGCCATCAATGTAGCGCGCAGACTGCTCACCTGGACGGATGCCCGGAATAAAGGCACCGGACTTCTTCAGGTTTTCCGCTACGTCTTTCGGATTGAACATCAACGCCGTATAGAAGAAGCAGAAGAAAATAATCCCTGCACTAAACAGCAGAATATTCAACGGCTGACCAGGAGCGATCGACTGCGAGATGTCCTGCAACCAGCCCATACCTTCAGACTGACCGAACCAGGCACCCAGCGAAGCCGGGAACAGCAAAATGCTGCTCGCGAAAATGGCCGGAATAACACCGGCCATGTTCACTTTCAACGGCAAGTGGCTAGTCTGCGCAGCGAAGACCTTGCGGCCCTGCTGACGCTTGGCGTAGTGAACAGCGATACGACGCTGACCACGCTCAATGAACACCACGAAACCGATGATCGCTACTGCCAGCAAACCGATGGCAACCAGGGCGAAGATGTTGATATCACCCTGACGTGCAGACTCGAAAGACTGCCCGATCGCTCTCGGAAGACCGGCGACGATACCCGAAAAAATCAACATCGAGATACCGTTGCCAACACCACGCTCAGTAATCTGCTCACCCAGCCACATCATGAACATCGCACCAGCCACAAAAGTGGTTACCGCGACGAAATGGAAGCTAAAGTCACCAGTGAACGAAACGCCCTGCCCCGCCAGACCAATGGACATGCCAATAGCCTGGACAAGAGCGAGGACGACAGTGAGGTAGCGGGTGTACTGGCTGATCTTGCGACGGCCAGCTTCACCTTCCTTCTTCAACTGCTCCAGCTGCGGGCTGACGGCTGACATCAGTTGCATGATGATCGATGCCGAAATGTACGGCATGATCCCCAGTGCAAAGATGCTCATCCGCTCCAGCGCGCCGCCGGAAAACATGTTGAACAAGCTAAGAATGGTCCCCTCATTCTGTCGAAACAGGTCCGCGAGTCGGTCCGGGTTGATACCTGGAACCGGGATGTGTGCGCCTATTCGGTAGACGATAATCGCCAGGAACAGAAAACGCAGACGAGCCCAGAGTTCAGACATACCGCCTTTGCCGAGCGCAGAGAGAGCACCTTGCTTAGCCATTTATTCCTCGAACTTGCCGCCAGCTGCTTCGATAGCCGCACGCGCACCTTTGGTGGCGCCGATTCCCTTGCCGATAGTGACAGCGCGAGTCACTTCACCGGACAGCATGATTTTCACACGCTGTACGTTGACGTTGATCACGTTGGCATCTTTCAGGGACTGCACGGTGACGATGTCGCCTTCCACTTTGGCCAGCTCGGACAGACGCACTTCTGCGCGGTCCATGGCTTTCAGGGAAACGAAACCGAACTTCGGCAGGCGACGATGCAGCGGCTGTTGACCGCCTTCAAAGCCTGGAGCAATGGTGCCACCGGAGCGGGAAGTCTGACCTTTGTGACCACGGCCACCAGTCTTACCCAAACCACTACCGATACCACGGCCCGGACGATGCTTTTCGCGACGGGAACCCGGCGCTGGACTCAGATCATTGAGTTTCATCGATTAACCCTCGACACGCAGCATGTAGTAAGCCTTGTTGATCATCCCGCGATTCTCGGGAGTATCCTGGACTTCTACAGTGTGACCGATGCGACGCAGACCCAGACCCTTAACGCACAGTTTGTGGTTAGGGATGCGGCCGGTCATGCTTTTGATCAGCGTAACTTTAACGGTAGCCATGATCAGAAGATCTCCTTGACGCTTTTGCCACGCTTGGCGGCAATGGATTCAGGAGACTGCATAGCCTTCAGACCCTTGAAAGTGGCGTGAACCACGTTTACAGGGTTAGTCGAGCCGTAGCACTTGGCCAGAACGTTCTGAACGCCAGCAACTTCGAGAACGGCACGCATAGCGCCGCCAGCGATGATACCGGTACCTTCAGAAGCAGGCTGCATGTACACCTTCGAAGCGCCATGGGCGGACTTCATTGCGTACTGCAGGGTGGTGCCGTTCAGATCAACCTGGATCATGTTGCGGCGAGCAGCTTCCATTGCCTTCTGGATCGCAGCAGGCACTTCACGCGACTTGCCACGGCCGAAGCCAACACGCCCTTTACCATCACCAACCACGGTCAACGCGGTGAAAGTGAAGATACGGCCGCCTTTAACGGTTTTGGCTACGCGGTTAACTTGAACCAGCTTCTCGATGTAGCCTTCGTCGCGCTTTTGGTCGTTATTTGACATAACTTAGAACTCCAGCCCAGCTTCACGAGCAGCATCAGCCAGCGCTTTAACGCGGCCGTGGTACTTGAAGCCAGAGCGGTCGAAAGCCACCTGCGAGACGCCAGCGGCCTTAGCACGCGTAGCGACCAGCTGGCCAACCTTAGTGGCCGCGTCGATGTTGCCAGTGGCGCCATCACGCAGTTCTTTATCCAAAGTCGAGGCGCTTGCCAGGACTTTGTTGCCGTCGGCCGAAATGACCTGGGCGTAGATGTGCTGCGAAGAGCGGAACACGCAGAGACGCACGACTTCGAGTTCGTGCATTTTCAGGCGTGCTTTGCGAGCGCGACGCAGTCGAGTAACTTTTTTGTCGGTCATTTGCTATGCCCTACTTCTTCTTGGCTTCTTTACGACGGACGACTTCGTCCGCGTAGCGCACACCTTTGCCTTTGTACGGCTCTGGTGGACGGAAGTCGCGGATCTCGGCGGCCACTTGACCTACCAGCTGCTTGTCGATGCCCTTGATCAGGATATCGGTCTGGCTAGGAGTCTCAGCGGTGATGCCTTCCGGCAGTTCGTAATCCACTGGATGCGAGAAGCCAAGAGCCAGGTTCAGCACTGTGCCTTTTGCTTGCGCTTTGTAACCAACACCGACCAGCTGGAGCTTGCGCTCGAAGCCTTGGCTTACGCCTTGGACCATGTTGTTTACCAACGCACGAGTGGTACCAGCCATTGCGCGAGTTTGTTGATCGCCATTGCGAGCAGCGAAACGCAGCTCACCAGCTTCTTCAACGATCTCAACGGACGAATGGATGTTCAGTTCGAGAGTGCCCTTGGCACCCTTCACCGAAAGCTGTTGGCCTGCGAATTTTACTTCGACGCCGGCTGGCAGCTTAACGGGGTTCTTAGCGACGCGAGACATGCTTATCCCCCCTTAGAACACAGTGCAAAGAACTTCGCCGCCGACACCGGCAGCGCGCGCAGCACGATCAGTCATCACACCCTTGTTGGTGGAGACGATAGACACACCGAGACCGCCACGAACTTTTGGCAGATCATCGACGGACTTGTACTGACGCAGGCCTGGACGGCTAACGCGCTTCACTTCTTCGATAACCGGACGGCCTTCGAAATATTTCAGCTCGATAGACAGCAGTGGTTTGGTTTCGCTGCTGATCTGATAACCCGCGATGTAACCTTCGTCCTTCAGGACTTTGGCAACAGCTACCTTCAACGTGGAAGATGGCATGCTTACGACGGACTTTTCAGCCATCTGGGCATTACGGATTCGAGTTAGCATGTCCGCTAACGGGTCCTGCATACTCATGGGCTAGACGCTCCTAATACAGAAAAATTAGCCTTGCGGCTACTACGTGTCGCCGAGAATCTCCGGGTAAAAAAACACGGGCTCAGGCGAGCCGGGTATTCTAGACACACTCCGGAAATGAAACAAGCCCCAAAAGGGGCTTGTTCCAGATTCAAGGCCACCGGTGGTCAGGTTCTTGCGAACCATCGCACCGAGACTTTGACAGTACTTACCAGCTGGCTTTAACCAGACCTGGTACGTCACCACGCATTGCCGCTTCACGCAGTTTGTTACGGCCGAGGCCGAACTTGCGGTAAACGCCGTGTGGACGACCGGTCAGGCGGCAGCGGTTACGCATGCGCGAAGCGCTTGCGTCACGTGGCTGCTTCTGCAGGGCTACTGTAGCTTCCCAACGTGCTTCTGGACTTGCGTTCAGATCAACGATGATAGCTTTCAGTGCTGCACGCTTCTTGGCGTACTTGGCAACCGTGAGCTGACGCTTCAGCTCGCGGTTTTTCATGCTCATCTTGGCCATGGTCCTACTCCAATCAGTTGCGGAACGGGAATTTGAACGCACGCAGCAGAGCGCGGCCTTCATCATCGTTCTTGGCAGTGGTGGTCAGGGTGATGTCCAGACCGCGGAGAGCATCGATCTTGTCGTAGTCGATTTCCGGGAAGATGATCTGCTCTTTCACGCCCATGCTGTAGTTACCACGACCATCGAAGGACTTGGCATTCAGGCCGCGGAAGTCGCGAACCCGAGGCAGGGAGATCGACAGCAGACGATCCAGGAACTCGTACATACGCTCACGGCGCAGGGTCACTTTGACGCCGATCGGCCAACCTTCACGGACTTTAAAGCCAGCGATGGATTTGCGAGCGTAGGTCACAACGACTTTCTGGCCGGTGATCTTTTCCAGGTCAGCAACAGCGTGCTCGATGACTTTTTTGTCGCCGATCGCTTCGCCCAGACCCATGTTCAGGGTGATTTTGGTAACGCGCGGAACTTCCATCACGTTCGAAAGCTTAAGTTCTTCCTTAAGTTTCGGAGCGATTTCCTTCCGGTAAATCTCTTTTAGTCGTGCCATGGTCTTCTACCTAGCAGTGTTCAAGCATCAACCGCTTTTTGGGTCGACTTGAAGACACGAATTTTCTTACCGTCTTCTACTTTGAAACCAACGCGGTCAGCCTTGTTGGTTTCGCCGTTGAAGATGGCTACGTTAGAAGCGTGCAGTGGCGCTTCTTTCTCGACGATACCGCCTTGTACGCCCGACATCGGGTTAGGCTTGGTATGACGCTTGACCAGGTTCAGACCACCAACAACCAGACGGTTGTCAGCAAGAACCTTCAGCACCTTACCGCGCTTACCTTTGTCTTTGCCGGCGATCACGATGATCTCGTCGTCACGACGAATCTTTTGCATGTCGGATCTCCTTACAGCACTTCTGGGGCGAGCGAGACGATCTTCATGAACTTCTCAGTACGAAGTTCACGGGTCACTGGCCCAAAGATACGGGTGCCGATCGGCTCTTGCTTGTTGTTCAGAAGAACAGCAGCGTTGCCATCAAAGCGGATAATGGAGCCATCAGCACGACGTACGCCGTGACGAGTGCGGACTACAACAGCAGTCATCACTTGGCCTTTTTTCACTTTACCGCGAGGAATTGCTTCCTTAACGGTAACCTTGATGATGTCACCGATACCAGCGTAACGACGATGGGAGCCACCCAGCACCTTGATGCACATAACGCGGCGAGCGCCGCTGTTATCGGCCACATCGAGCATGGATTGAGTCTGAATCATATAATTTCTCCGACCCCTAGTCCTTAGACTTCCACAGCGCGTTCGAGAACATCAACCAGCGCCCAAGACTTGGTCTTGGCCAAAGGACGAGTTTCACGAATAGTGACTTTGTCGCCGATGTGGCACTGATTGGTTTCGTCGTGCGCGTGCAGCTTAGTCGAACGCTTAACGTATTTACCGTAGATCGGGTGCTTAACGCGACGCTCGATCAGAACGGTGATGGTTTTGTCCATCTTGTCGCTGACAACACGGCCAGTCAGCGTACGGACAGTTTTTTCGGCTTCAGCCATGATTACTTACCTGCCTGCTGGTTGAGCACAGTCTTCACGCGAGCGATGTCACGCTTAACTTGCGAGAGCAGATGAGACTGCCCCAACTGGCCAGTTGCTTTCTGCATACGCAGATTGAACTGGTCGCGCAGCAGGCCGAGCAGTTGCTCGTTCAGCTGCTGTGCGGATTTTTCACGAAGTTCATTCGCTTTCATCACATCACCGTCCGTTTAACAAAGGAGGTGGCGAGCGGCAGCTTTGCAGCAGCCAGGGCGAAAGCCTCACGCGCCAGCTCTTCAGAAACACCCTCGATTTCATACAGGACTTTGCCTGGCTGAATCTGGGCAACCCAGTATTCCACGTTACCCTTACCTTTACCCATCCGAACCTCGAGAGGCTTTTTGGAGATCGGCTTGTCCGGGAATACACGGATCCAGATCTTGCCGCCACGTTTTACGTGACGGGTCAGAGCACGACGTGCTGACTCGATCTGACGAGCGGTGAGACGACCACGAGCTACAGACTTCAGCGCGAACTCGCCGAAGCTGACTTTGCTACCGCGCAATGCCAGGCCACGGTTGTGACCAGTCATTTGCTTGCGGAACTTCGTACGCTTTGGTTGCAACATTTGGCGTACCCCTTACTTAGCAGCTTTTTTACGAGGCGCTGGTGCTTGTGGTTTCAGTTCTTCTTGGCGACCACCAATTACTTCGCCTTTGAAGATCCAAACCTTTACACCGATCACACCGTAGGTGGTGTGAGCTTCGTAGTTGGCATAGTCGATGTCGGCACGCAGGGTGTGCAATGGCACACGACCTTCGCGATACCATTCAGTACGTGCGATTTCAGCACCGCCGAGACGACCGCTCACTTGGATTTTGATGCCTTTGGCACCAATGCGCATTGCGTTCTGTACAGCGCGCTTCATAGCGCGACGGAACATTACGCGACGCTCCAGCTGCTGAGCTACGCTCTGCGCAACCAGCATACCGTCGAGTTCCGGCTTGCGGATCTCTTCGATATTGATGTGCACAGGCACACCCATTTGCTTGGTCAGGTCCTGGCGCAGTTTCTCAACATCTTCACCTTTCTTCCCGATAACGATACCTGGACGAGCGGTGTGGATGGTGATACGTGCAGTTTGGGCCGGACGATGGATATCGATACGGCTTACGGACGCGCTTTTTAGTTTGTCTTGGAGATACTCACGCACCTTCAGATCTGCGAGCAAATAGTCCGCATAAGTCCGACCGTCTGCGTACCAGACGGAGGTGTGCTCCTTGACGATTCCCAGGCGAATGCCAATGGGATGTACTTTCTGACCCATCTCTTCGACTCCGTTACTTGTCAGCAACCTTGACAGTGATATGGCAAGACCGCTTGACGATGCGATCAGCACGGCCTTTGGCACGTGGCATGATGCGCTTCAGCGAACGCCCTTCGTTGACGAAAACGGTGCTGACCTTCAGGTCATCAACGTCTGCGCCTTCGTTATGCTCGGCGTTGGCTACGGCCGACTCCAGCACTTTCTTCATGATCTCGGCGGCTTTCTTACTGCTGAAAGCCAACAGGTTGAGCGCTTCGCCCACCTTCTTCCCGCGGATCTGGTCGGCGACCAAGCGGGCTTTCTGGGCGGAGATTCGAGCGCCCGACAACTTAGCGGCTACTTCCATTTCCTAACCCCTTAACGCTTGGCTTTCTTGTCTGCCACGTGCCCACGATAAGTGCGGGTACCGGCGAACTCGCCCAGTTTGTGGCCGACCATGTCTTCGTTAACGAGAACTGGGACGTGTTGACGACCGTTGTGTACTGCGATGGTCAGACCGACCATTTGTGGCAGGATCATCGAACGACGCGACCAGGTTTTCACCGGTTTGCGATCGTTCTTTTCCGCCGCCACTTCGATCTTCTTCAGTAGGTGAAGATCGATAAAAGGACCTTTTTTCAGAGAACGTGGCACTGTCGTATCCCTCTATTTACTTGCGACGACGGACGATCATTTTGTCGGTACGCTTATTACCACGAGTCTTCGCGCCCTTAGTCGGGAAGCCCCATGGCGATACCGGATGACGACCACCAGAGGTACGACCTTCACCACCACCATGTGGGTGGTCAACCGGGTTCATGGCAACACCACGAACGGTTGGGCGAACGCCACGCCAGCGTTTGGCACCAGCTTTACCCAGCGAACGCAGGCTGTGCTCGGAGTTCGAGACTTCGCCCAGGGTCGCGCGGCATTCAGCCAGCACTTTACGCATCTCACCAGAACGCAGACGCAGGGTCACGTAAACGCCTTCACGAGCGATCAGCTGAGCCGAAGCACCAGCGGAACGAGCGATCTGAGCGCCTTTACCTGGCTTCAATTCGATGCCGTGTACGGTGCTACCAACTGGAATGTTACGAAGTTGCAGAGCGTTACCTGGCTTGATTGGAGCCAGTGCGCCTGCGATCAGCTGGTCGCCAGCACTCACGCCTTTAGGGGCGATGATGTAGCGACGCTCGCCATCTGCGTACAGCAGCAGAGCGATGTGAGCAGTACGGTTTGGATCGTATTCGATACGCTCGACAGTGGCAGCGATGCCATCTTTGTCGTTGCGACGGAAGTCGACCAGACGATAATGCTGCTTATGACCACCACCGATGTGACGAGTGGTAATACGGCCATTGTTGTTACGACCACCAGACTTCGACTTCTTCTCGAGCAGCGGTGCGTGAGGAGCGCCTTTATGCAGCTCCTGGTTGACCACCTTGACCACAAAACGGCGGCCAGGGGAAGTCGGTTTGCATTTAACGATTGCCATGATGCACCCCTTCCTTACTCAGCACTGCTGCTGAAATCGAGATCTTGGCCTGGCTGAAGGGAGATAACTGCCTTCTTCCAGTCATTACGCTTGCCCAGACCGCGAGCAGTGCGCTTGCTCTTACCCAGAACATTCAGGGTAGTAACACGCTCTACTTTCACGCTGAACAGGCTTTCGACGGCCTTCTTGATTTCCAGCTTGGTTGCGTCAGTAGCAACCTTGAAAACGAACTGGCCTTTCTTGTCTGCCAGAACCGTAGCCTTCTCGGAAACGTGCGGGCCAAGCAGAACTTTAAATACGCGTTCCTGGTTCATCCCAGCAGCTCCTCGAATTTCTTCACGGCCGACACGGTGATCAACACCTTGTCGTATGCGATCAGACTAACTGGATCGGAACCTTGCACGTCACGTACATCTACGTGTGGCAGGTTACGAGCAGCCAGGTACAGGTTCTGATCAACAGCGTCCGACACGATCAGAACGTCGGTCAGGCTCATGTTGTTCAGTTTGCCCAGCAGGTCTTTGGTTTTCGGCGTTTCAACGGCGAAATCCTGAACCACGACCAGACGATCAGTACGCACCAGCTCAGCAAGGATGGAACGCATTGCTGCGCGATACATCTTCTTGTTCAGCTTCTGGGAGTGATCCTGAGGACGAGCTGCGAAAGTGGTACCGCCGCCACGCCAGATTGGGCTACGGATAGTACCGGCACGAGCACGGCCAGTACCTTTCTGACGCCATGGGCGCTTACCGCCACCACGAACGTCGGAACGGGTCTTTTGCTGCTTGGAACCCTGACGACCGCCAGCCATGTAGGCTACGACTGCTTGGTGAACCAGCGTCTCGTTGAATTCGCCGCCAAATGTCAGTTCGGAAACTTCGATCGCTTGAGCGTCATTTACATTTAATTGCATGTCAGCTTCCCCTTAACCGCGAGCCTTGGCTGCTGGACGTACAACCAAGTTGCCGCCAGTAGCGCCAGGAACAGCGCCCTTGACCAACAACAGATTGCGTTCAGCGTCCACGCGCACTACTTCGAGGGACTGCACGGTCACGCGCTCAGCGCCCATATGACCGGACATTTTTTTGCCCTTGAATACACGACCAGGAGTCTGGCACTGGCCGATAGAGCCTGGAACGCGGTGGGATACGGAGTTACCGTGGGTGTTATCTTGCCCGCGGAAATTCCAACGCTTGATCGTACCCTGGAAGCCTTTACCCTTGGACTGACCGGTTACATCAACCAGTTGACCAGCGGCGAAGATTTCAGCGTTGATCAGATCGCCGGCCTGGTACTCGCCTTCTTCAAGGCGGAATTCCATTACGGTACGACCAGCGGCAACGTTCGCTTTAGCGAAGTGGCCAGCCTGAGCTGCTGTTACACGCGAAGCACGACGCTCGCCGACAGTGACTTGCACTGCACGATAGCCATCGGTCTCTTCAGTTTTGAACTGGGTGACGCGATTCGGTTCGATCTCAATGACCGTGACCGGAATGGAGACACCTTCTTCGGTGAAAATACGGGTCATACCGCATTTACGACCGACTACACCAATAGTCATGTTGTAAACCTCATGAGTGTACGGGGCTTTCACCCGCTATGGCCGCCCATTTCAGAGCGTTACACGACTAAGACCGAGTCTTAGCCGAGGCTGATCTGCACTTCCACACCGGCCGCAAGATCAAGCTTCATAAGTGCATCAACGGTTTTATCCGTTGGCTGGACGATGTCCAGAACGCGCTTATGAGTACGGATCTCGTACTGGTCACGCGCGTCTTTGTTGACGTGCGGGGAGACCAGAACGGTGAACCGCTCTTTACGGGTAGGCAGTGGAATTGGACCACGCACTTGAGCACCAGTACGTTTCGCGGTTTCCACGATTTCCTGGGTGGATTGGTCGATCAGGCGATGGTCAAAAGCCTTCAACCTGATACGGATTTGCTGATTTTGCATTGGATTTCAGACTCCGGCTGCTATTCCCACCGGGCGCAATACGCCCGTTAAAAGGAGGCGCAATTCTATAGACGCCCCAGATAGGTGTCAACCCAATAAAAAAGGCCCCCGCTGAGCGGGGGCCTTTTCAAAACATCAAAGCTGTCTCGGTGAGGAGATTACTCGATGATTTTAGCTACAACGCCAGCACCAACGGTACGGCCGCCTTCACGGATAGCGAAGCGCAGACCGTCTTCCATTGCGATGGTTTTGATCAGGGTAACAGTCATCTGAATGTTGTCACCTGGCATTACCATTTCAACGCCTTCTGGCAGCTCGCAGTTACCGGTCACGTCAGTAGTACGGAAGTAGAACTGTGGACGGTAGCCTTTGAAGAACGGAGTGTGACGGCCGCCTTCTTCCTTGCTCAGAACGTAAACTTCTGCGGTGAACTTGGTGTGCGGCTTAACCGAACCTGGCTTAACCAGAACCTGACCACGCTCAACGTCGTCACGCTTGGTGCCACGCAGCAGAACGCCGCAGTTCTCGCCAGCACGACCTTCGTCGAGCAGCTTGCGGAACATCTCAACACCGGTGCAGGTGGTGGTGGTGGTGTCACGCAGACCAACGATTTCCAGTGCATCTTGAACGCGAACGATACCGCGCTCGATACGACCAGTCACAACAGTACCACGACCCGAGATCGAGAATACGTCTTCGATTGGCATCAGGAATGGCTTGTCGATAGCACGCTCTGGCTCTGGGATGTAGGTGTCCAGAGTTTCAACCAGCTTACGAACGGCAGTGGTGCCCATTTCGTTGTCGTCTTTGCCTTCCAGCGCCATACGTGCAGAACCGATGATGATCGGAGTGTCGTCGCCTGGGAAGTCATAGGTGGACAGCAGGTCGCGAACTTCCATCTCAACCAGTTCCAGCAGCTCAGCGTCGTCTACCAGGTCAGCCTTGTTCAGGAAAACCACGATGTACGGAACGCCTACCTGACGGGACAGCAGGATGTGCTCACGGGTTTGTGGCATCGGACCATCAGCGGCCGAGCAAACCAGGATCGCGCCGTCCATCTGGGCAGCACCGGTGATCATGTTCTTCACGTAGTCAGCGTGACCTGGGCAGTCAACGTGAGCGTAGTGACGAATGTTCGAGTTGTACTCGACGTGCGCGGTGTTGATGGTGATACCACGAGCTTTTTCTTCTGGAGCGCTGTCGATCTTGTCGAATTCAACTACGGCCGAACCGAAAACTTCGGAGCAGACGCGAGTCAGAGCAGCGGTCAGAGTGGTTTTACCGTGGTCAACGTGGCCGATGGTGCCAACGTTTACGTGCGGTAGGGAACGATCAAATTTTTCTTTAGCCACGACAATTAACTCCTTGCCTAAAGGACTGAATCAGCCTTGTTTTTTGGTAACGGTTTCGACGATGTGCGACGGAGCCGTATTGTATTTTTTGAATTCCATAGAGTAGCTTGCGCGACCCTGGGACATCGAACGAACGTCGGTCGCATAACCGAACATCTCGCCCAACGGAACTTCAGCACGGATAACCTTACCGGAAACCGTATCTTCCATACCCAGAATCATGCCGCGACGACGGTTCAGGTCGCCCATCACGTCACCCATATAGTCTTCAGGCGTAACAACCTCTACCGCCATGATCGGCTCGAGCAACTCACCACCGCCCTTCTGGGCCAGTTGCTTGGTCGCCATGGAAGCAGCCACCTTAAACGCCATCTCGTTCGAGTCGACGTCGTGGTAAGAACCATCAAACACGGTAGCCTTCAGGCCGATCAGCGGATAGCCGGCAACTACGCCGTTCTTCATCTGCTCTTCGATACCCTTCTGGATAGCCGGGATGTATTCCTTAGGAACCACACCACCCACTACTTCGTTCACGAATTGCAGACCTTCCTGACCTTCGTCAGCAGGAGCAAAACGGATCCAGCAGTGACCGAACTGGCCACGACCGCCGGACTGACGAACGAACTTGCCTTCGATTTCGCAATTCTTCGTGATGCGCTCACGATACGAAACTTGAGGCTTACCGATGTTGGCTTCGACGTTGAACTCACGGCGCATCCGGTCAACCAGGATGTCCAGGTGCAACTCGCCCATGCCGGAGATGATCGTTTGACCAGTCTCTTCATCAGTTTTGACGCGGAAAGACGGGTCTTCCTGAGCAAGTTTGCCCAGAGCGATACCCATTTTTTCCTGGTCATCCTTGGTCTTAGGCTCTACGGCAACCGAAATAACCGGCTCCGGGAAGTCCATGCGAACCAGGATGATTGGCTTGTCAGCGTTGCAGAGGGTTTCACCAGTGGTGACGTCCTTCATGCCGATCAGGGCCGCGATGTCGCCAGCGCGTACTTCCTTGATCTCTTCACGGGCGTTTGCGTGCATTTGCACCATACGACCCACGCGCTCTTTCTTGCCTTTAACCGAGTTGATCACGCCGTCGCCGGAGGCCAACACGCCCGAGTAAACGCGGACGAAGGTCAAGGTACCCACGAATGGGTCGGTAGCGATCTTGAACGCCAGAGCCGAGAACGGCTCGTTGTCGTCTGCATGACGCTCCATCATTTCTTCCTCGTTATCAGGGTTGGAACCCTTGATAGCAGGAATGTCGACTGGAGCCGGCAGGTAGTCGATAACGGCGTCGAGAACCAGGGGAACACCCTTGTTCTTGAACGAAGAACCGCAAACAGCCAGGACGATTTCGCCAGCGATAGTACGCTGACGCAGAGCGGCCTTGATTTCCTCGATGGTGAGCTCTTCACCTTCCAGGTACTTGTTCATCAGCTCTTCGCTGGCTTCGGCCGCGGCCTCTACCATGTTGCTGCGCCACTCTTCAGCCAGTTCCTGCAGTTCAGCAGGGATGGCTTCGCGACGTGGAGTCATGCCCTTGTCAGCATCGTTCCAGTAAACCGCTTCCATGGTCATCAGATCGATCTGACCCTGGAAGTTGTCTTCGGAACCGATAGCCAACTGGATCGGCACCGGAGTGTGACCCAGACGCTGCTTGATCTGAGCGATCACGCGCAGGAAGTTCGCGCCGGCACGGTCCATCTTGTTCACGTAAACGATACGTGGAACACCGTACTTGTTGGCTTGACGCCATACGGTTTCGGACTGCGGCTCAACGCCGGAAGTACCACAGAACACAACGACAGCGCCGTCGAGTACACGCAGGGAACGCTCAACTTCAATGGTGAAGTCTACGTGGCCCGGGGTATCGATGACGTTGAAGCGGTATTGGTCTTTGTGCTGCTTCGCAGAACCCTGCCAGAAGGCGGTAATAGCAGCAGAAGTAATGGTAATACCACGCTCCTGCTCCTGAACCATCCAGTCAGTGGTCGCAGCGCCGTCATGCACTTCGCCCATCTTGTGGCTTTTGCCAGTGTAAAAAAGGACGCGCTCGGTGGTGGTGGTTTTACCAGCATCCACGTGAGCAACGATACCAATGTTACGGTAGCGGTTAATCGGTGTAGTACGAGCCATAAAGCCCTCGCAAAATGAGTGACGCTAAAATTAGAAGCGGTAGTGCGAGAAAGCTTTGTTAGCTTCAGCCATACGGTGCACGTCTTCACGCTTCTTAACTGCAGCACCTTTACCTTCGGCAGCGTCCAACAGTTCGCCAGCCAAACGCAGAGCCATAGACTTCTCGCCGCGCTTACGGGCGAAGTCTACCAACCAGCGCATTGCCAGAGCGTTACGACGGGACGGACGAACTTCAACCGGAACCTGGTAAGTAGCACCGCCTACACGGCGCGACTTTACTTCGACCAGCGGAGCGATGGCGTCGAGAGCTTTCTCGAAGATTTCCAGGGGGTCGCTGTTCTTGCGTTCTTTAACCTTTTCCAGCGCGCCATAAACGATACGCTCGGCAACGGCTTTCTTGCCGCTTTCCATCACGTGGTTCATGAACTTGGCCAGGATTTGGCTTCCGTATTTTGGATCGTCAAGCACTTCGCGCTTGGCTGCTACGCGTCTTCTTGGCATGGATAAGCCCTCAAACGGTCTTCAGGTTCGCTCGGAATCGGTGCCCGTTACGGGACGCCTCCGACCTTACTCTTATCGACTCAGAAAAATAGAAATCAGTTTTTTGCAGCAAGCGACCATTACTTCGGACGCTTGGTACCGTACTTCGAACGACCCTGGTTACGACCTTTAACGCCGGAAGTATCCAACGAACCGCGAACGGTGTGGTAACGAACACCTGGCAAGTCTTTTACACGACCGCCGCGGATCAGTACCACGCTGTGCTCTTGCAGGTTGTGGCCTTCACCGCCGATGTACGAGGAAACCTCGAAACCGTTGGTCAGGCGCACACGGCATACTTTACGCAGTGCCGAGTTAGGTTTTTTCGGCGTGGTGGTGTACACACGGGTGCACACGCCACGGCGTTGCGGGCAGTTCTGCAGCGCAGGCACGTCGGATTTCTCGACGATACGCTTACGCGGCTGACGTACCAGCTGGTTGATAGTTGCCATCTACTAGCTCCACTGTTGTCTTGCGACGCTATTGTCTTGCAAGAAAAGCAAAATGGCAGGAACGAATTCCCGCCAAATTTAGGGGTACAAGAGTCTAAAGAGGATCTTGTCCCCAGTCAAGGCAAGGCCCCGACCTCCCCGCCTATCAAACCTCGACAAATTGTCTCGATTCGATGAACGGAGTGGCCAGGGCCTCAGCTCATTTACCGCAGAACTCAGTTACCGCTCGAGTTCAGCGCTTCGGTCAGTGCAGCTTCCACTTCACTGGCGCTCACGCGCAACGGCTTGTCTGCATCACGGCGACGCTTACGCTCGCTGTGATAAGCCAGACCGGTACCAGCCGGGATCAGACGACCCACGACCACGTTTTCTTTCAGGCCGCGCAGGTAATCGCGCTTGCCGGTTACCGCCGCTTCGGTCAGTACGCGGGTGGTTTCCTGGAAGGAAGCCGCCGAGATGAACGATTCGGTGGACAACGACGCCTTGGTGATACCCAGCAGAACGCGAGTGAACTTGGAGACAAACTTGTCTTCGCCGCTCAAACGCTCGTTCTCTACCAGAACGTGAGTCAATTCCATCTGGTCGCCCTTGATGAAACTGGAATCGCCGGATTCAGCGATTTCAACTTTACGCAGCATCTGACGCAGGATGGTCTCGATGTGCTTGTCGTTGATCTTCACGCCTTGCAGACGGTAAACGTCCTGGATCTCGTTGACGATGTACTTGGCCAGCGCACTCACACCCAGCAGACGCAGGATGTCGTGTGGATCGCTCGGGCCGTCGGAGATAACTTCGCCGCGGTTTACCTGTTCGCCTTCGAACACGTTCAGGTGACGCCACTTCGGAATCAGCTCTTCATACGGATCGCTACCGTCGTTCGGGGTGATAACCAGACGGCGCTTGCCCTTGGTCTCTTTACCGAACGCGATGGTGCCGCTGACTTCAGCCAGGATCGACGCTTCTTTCGGACGACGAGCTTCGAACAAGTCGGCAACACGCGGCAGACCACCGGTGATGTCACGGGTCTTCGAAGTTTCTTGCGGGATACGCGCGATAACATCACCGATCGCGATCTTCGCACCGTCCGCCACACCGACCAGGGCGTTGGCTGGCAGGAAGTACTGAGCGATAACGTCAGTGCCTGGCAGCAACAGATCCTTGCCGTTGTCATCGACCATCTTCACAGCAGGACGGATATCCTTGCCGGCAGCTGGACGGTCTTTGGCGTCGAGTACTTCAATGTTGGTCATACCGGTCAATTCGTCAGTCTGACGCTTGATCGTGATGCCTTCTTCCATGCCCACGTAGGTCACGGTACCTTTCATTTCGGTAACGATCGGGTGAGTGTGCGGATCCCACTTGGCCACGATTGCGCCAGCGTCGACCTTGTCACCTTCTTTAACCGAAATCACGGCGCCGTACGGCAGCTTGTAGCGCTCGCGCTCACGACCGAAGTCATCAGCGATAGCCAGCTCACCGGAACGGGACACAGCAACCAGGTGACCATCCACTCGCTCAACGTGTTTCAGGTTGTGCAGACGGACGGTACCGCCATTCTTCACCTGAACGCTGTCGGCTGCGGAGGTCCGGCTTGCCGCACCACCGATGTGGAACGTACGCATCGTCAGCTGGGTACCCGGCTCACCGATGGACTGGGCAGCGATAACGCCGACCGCTTCACCGATGTTCACCTGGTGACCACGAGCCAGGTCGCGACCGTAGCACTTGGCGCAGATACCGAAACGGGTTTCGCAGCTGATCGGCGAACGTACGATCACTTCGTCGATGCTGTTGAGTTCGATGAACTCGACCCACTTCTCGTCCACCAGGGTGCCGGCAGGAACGATAACGTCCTCGGTACCTGGCTTGAATACGTCACGGGCGATAACACGACCCAATACGCGCTCACCCAACGGCTCTACTACGTCACCGCCTTCAATGTGCGGAGTCATCAGCAGACCGTGTTCGGTGCCGCAATCGATCTCGGTTACAACCAGGTCTTGCGCCACGTCTACCAGACGACGGGTCAGGTAACCCGAGTTCGCCGTTTTCAACGCGGTATCCGCCAGACCTTTACGAGCACCGTGAGTGGAGATGAAGTACTGGAGTACGCTCAAACCTTCACGGAAGTTCGCAGTAATCGGCGTTTCGATGATGGAACCGTCCGGCTTGGCCATCAGGCCACGCATACCGGCCAGCTGACGAATCTGTGCTGCGGAACCCCGCGCACCCGAGTCGGCCATCATGTACATCGAGTTGAAGGACTCCTGGTCGACTTCGACGCCATGACGGTCGATGACTTTCTCTTTCGAGAGGTTGGCCATCATCGCCTTGGAAACTTCGTCGTTCGCCTTGGACCAAAGGTCGATCACTTTGTTGTACTTCTCGCCCTGGGTTACCAGGCCGGAGGCGTACTGACTTTCGATCTCTTTCACTTCGTCGGTGGCAGCACCGATGATGCGGGCTTTTTCATCCGGGATAACGAAGTCGTTAACGCCGATGGAAACGCCGGAAATGGTCGAATAGGCAAAACCGGTGTACATCAACTGGTCAGCGAAGATCACGGTCTCTTTCAGACCAACCACGCGGTAGCACTGGTTGATGAGCTTGGAGATCGCCTTTTTCTTCATCGGCAGGTTGACGACGTCGTACGACAGACCTTTTGGCACAACCTGGAACAACAGCGCACGGCCGACAGTGGTGTCGACGATACGGGTGTTGGTCACGCTGCCGCCATCACGGTCGTTGACGGTTTCGTTGATCCGCACTTTGACCTTGGCGTGCAGTGCGGCTTCGCCGGCACGGAACACACGGTCAACTTCCTGCAGATCCGCGAACACACGACCTTCGCCCTTGGCGTTGATCGCTTCACGCGTCATGTAGTACAGACCCAATACAACGTCCTGCGACGGAACGATGATTGGCTCACCGTTGGCTGGCGACAGGATGTTGTTGGTCGACATCATCAACGCACGCGCTTCGAGCTGGGCTTCCAGCGTCAGCGGTACGTGCACGGCCATTTGGTCGCCGTCGAAGTCGGCGTTGTACGCGGCGCAGACCAGCGGGTGCAGCTGGATAGCCTTACCTTCGATCAGTACCGGTTCAAACGCCTGGATACCCAGACGGTGAAGGGTCGGTGCACGGTTGAGAAGAACCGGGTGTTCGCGAATCACTTCAGCGAGAACGTCCCAAACCTCTGGCAGTTCGCGCTCGACCATCTTCTTGGCAGCCTTGATGGTGGTCGCCAGACCACGCATTTCCAGCTTGCCGAAAATGAACGGCTTGAACAGCTCGAGAGCCATCTTCTTCGGCAGACCGCACTGGTGCAGACGCAGGGTCGGGCCTACGGTAATTACCGAACGACCGGAGTAGTCAACACGCTTACCGAGCAAGTTCTGACGGAAACGACCCTGCTTACCCTTGATCATGTCAGCCAGGGATTTCAGAGGACGCTTGTTGGAACCGGTGATAGCGCGGCCACGACGACCGTTGTCGAGCAGTGCATCGACAGCTTCCTGCAACATACGCTTTTCGTTGCGCACGATGATGTCCGGAGCGGACAGATCCAGCAGGCGCTTCAAACGGTTGTTACGGTTGATCACTCGACGATACAGATCGTTGAGGTCGGAAGTCGCGAAGCGACCGCCATCCAGCGGGACCAGTGGACGCAGGTCTGGCGGCAGAACCGGCAGAACGGTCAGCACCATCCACTCTGGCAGGTTGCCGGAACCCTGGAAGGCTTCCATCAACTTCAGACGCTTGGACAGCTTCTTGATCTTGGTTTCGGAGTTGGTTTGCGGAATTTCTTCACGCAGACGGCCAATCTCGTGTTCCAGGTCGATAGCGTGCAGCAGTTCGCGGACAGCTTCGGCACCCATGCGGGCATCGAAATCGTCGCCGAACTCTTCCAGCGCTTCGAAGTACTGCTCGTCGTTGAGCAGCTGACCTTTTTCAAGGGTGGTCATGCCTGGATCGATAACGACGTAGCTCTCGAAGTAGAGAACGCGTTCGATATCGCGCAGGGTCATGTCCATCAGCAAGCCGATACGCGACGGCAGCGATTTCAGGAACCAGATGTGGGCAACTGGCGAGGCCAGTTCGATGTGCGCCATGCGCTCACGACGAACTTTTGCCAGCGCGACTTCAACGCCGCACTTCTCGCAGATCACACCACGGTGCTTCAAGCGCTTGTACTTACCGCACAGGCACTCGTAATCCTTTACCGGGCCAAAGATCTTGGCGCAGAACAGGCCGTCACGCTCGGGTTTGAACGTACGGTAGTTGATGGTTTCCGGCTTTTTAACTTCACCGAACGACCACGAACGGATCATCTCAGGCGATGCCAATCCGATACGGATGGCGTCGAACTCTTCGACTTGACCCTGGTTTTTCAGCAAATTCAGTAGGTCTTTCAAGGCCTTTCCTCCTGGCGGAGCAGAGAGCGGGCAGTGCTGCCCCGCTCTCGATTCGCGTCACGTGTTATTCGGTTTCCAGATCGATATCGATGCCGAGGGAACGAATTTCCTTGATCAACACGTTGAAGGACTCGGGCATGCCCGGCTCCATACGGTGATCGCCATCCACGATGTTCTTGTACATCTTGGTACGGCCGTTCACATCGTCCGACTTCACTGTGAGCATTTCTTGCAGAGTGTAAGCGGCACCGTATGCTTCCAGTGCCCAGACCTCCATCTCCCCGAAACGCTGACCACCGAACTGCGCCTTACCACCCAGCGGCTGCTGGGTAACCAGGCTGTACGAACCGGTAGAACGCGCGTGCATCTTGTCGTCTACCAAGTGGTTCAGCTTCAGCATGTACATGTAGCCAACGGTAACCGGGCGCTCGAACTTGTTGCCGGTACGGCCGTCGGTCAGCTGCATCTGGCCGCTTTCTGGCAGGTCTGCCAGTTTCAGCATGGCCTTGATTTCGCTTTCCTTGGCGCCGTCGAACACTGGAGTGGCCATTGGAACGCCGCCACGCAGGTTTTGAGCCAGGTCCAGGATTTCCTGGTCCGAGAAGTCATCGAGGCTTTCCTGACGACCGCCGATCTCGTTGTAGATCTCGTGCAGGAACTTGCGCAGCTCGGCAACTTTACGCTGCTCTTCAACCATGCGGTTGATCTTCTCGCCCAGACCTTTGGCCGCGAGGCCCAGGTGGGTTTCAAGGATCTGACCGACGTTCATACGCGAAGGTACGCCCAACGGGTTGAGGACGACGTCGACCGGGGTGCCATTGGCATCGTGCGGCATGTCTTCAACCGGCATGATCACGGAGACCACACCCTTGTTACCGTGACGACCGGCCATCTTGTCGCCCGGCTGGATGCGACGACGGATTGCCAGGTAGACCTTGACGATTTTCAGCACGCCTGGAGCCAGGTCATCGCCCTGCTGCAGTTTGCGCTTCTTGTCTTCAAACTTGTCGTCCAGCAGACGGCGACGATCAACGATGTAGGCCTGGGCCTTCTCGAGCTGCTCGTTCAGAGCATCTTCAGCCATGCGCAGTTTGAACCACTGGCCGTGCTCAAGACCGTCGAGAACTTCGTCGGTGATGTCCTGGCCTTTCTTCAAGCCGGCGCCGCCTTCGGCTTTGTGGCCGACCAGTGCGGAACGCAGACGTTCGAAAGTAGCGCCTTCGACGATACGGAACTCTTCGTTGAGGTCCTTGCGGATCTCGTCCAGCTGGGACTTCTCGATCGACAGGGCACGAGCATCACGCTCAACGCCGTCGCGGGTGAAGACCTGTACGTCGATGACAGTACCTTTGGTACCGGTAGGTACGCGCAGGGAGGTGTCTTTAACGTCGCTGGCTTTTTCACCGAAGATCGCACGCAGCAGTTTTTCTTCCGGAGTCAGTTGGGTCTCGCCTTTCGGAGTGACCTTACCGACCAGGATGTCGCCTGCGCCAACTTCAGCACCTACGTAAACGATACCGGCTTCGTCCAGCTTGTTCAGTGCAGCTTCACCCACGTTCGGGATGTCCGCAGTGATTTCCTCTGGGCCAAGCTTGGTGTCACGGGCCACACAGGTCAGTTCCTGGATGTGGATCGTGGTGAAACGGTCTTCCTGAACAACACGCTCGGACAGGCAGATGGAGTCTTCGAAGTTGAAGCCGTTCCATGCCATGAAGGCGATGCGCATGTTCTGACCCAGAGCCAGTTCACCCATGTCGGTGGACGGACCGTCGGCCATGATGTCGCTACGCTGAACCCGATCACCTTTACGCACCAGCGGACGCTGGTTGATGCAGGTGTTCTGGTTGGAGCGGGTGTACTTGGTCAGGTTGTAGATGTCGACACCGGCTTCACCGGTTTCAACTTCGTCATCGGCAACACGAACCACGATACGGCTGGCGTCGACGGAGTCGATCACGCCGCCACGACGAGCCACGACGCAAACGCCGGAGTCACGGGCTACGTTACGCTCCATGCCAGTACCTACCAGCGGCTTGTCAGCGCGCAGGGTCGGTACAGCTTGACGCTGCATGTTCGAACCCATCAACGCACGGTTGGCGTCGTCGTGCTCGAGGAACGGGATCAGCGACGCTGCAACCGAAACTACCTGCTTCGGCGATACGTCCATCAAGGTGACGTCTTCCGGCGCCTTGACGGTGAACTCGTTCAGGTGACGAACAGCTACCAGCTCGTCGATCAGGACTTTCTTGTCGTTCATCGTGGCCGAAGCCTGGGCGATCACGTGATCGGCTTCTTCGATGGCGGACAGGAACACGATCTCGTCGGTGACCAGAGCGTCTTTCACCACACGGTACGGGCTCTCGAGGAAGCCGTACTGGTTGGTGCGCGCATAGGCGGCCAGGGAGTTGATCAGACCGATGTTCGGACCTTCCGGCGTTTCGATCGGGCAAACACGACCGTAGTGCGTCGGGTGTACGTCACGAACTTCAAAGCCGGCACGCTCACGCGTCAGACCGCCAGGGCCGAGTGCAGAAACACGACGCTTGTGGGTGATCTCGGACAGCGGGTTGTTCTGGTCCATGAACTGCGACAGCTGGCTGGAACCGAAGAACTCTTTCACCGCCGCAGCCACTGGCTTGGCGTTGATCAGGTCTTGCGGCATCAGGCCTTCGCTTTCTGCCATCGACAGACGCTCTTTGACCGCACGCTCAACACGTACCAGGCCAACGCGGAACTGGTTCTCGGCCATTTCGCCTACGCAGCGAACACGACGGTTACCCAGGTGGTCGATGTCATCGACGATGCCTTTACCGTTACGGATGTCGACCAGGGTCTTCAGTACCGCGACGATGTCTTCCTTGCACAGCACGCCCGAACCTTCGATCTCGGTACGACCGATACGACGGTTGAACTTCATCCGGCCGACCGCAGACAGGTCGTAGCGCTCAGGGCTGAAGAACAGGTTGTTGAACAGAGTCTCGGCAGCGTCTTTGGTTGGCGGCTCGCCAGGACGCATCATGCGATAGATCTCGACCAGCGCTTCCAGTTGGTTGCTGGTGGAGTCGATCTTCAGCGTGTCGGAGACGAACGGACCGCAGTCGATATCGTTGGTGTACAGAGTTTCGATGCGAACAACGCCGGCCTTGGCGATTTTCGCCAGGATCTCGGTGTTCAGCTCGGTGTTGCACTCTGCCAGGATTTCGCCGGTTGCCGGATGCACGATGACCTTGGCGGTTGTGCGACCCAGGACGTAGTCCAGAGGCACATCCAGCTCTTTGATCCCGGCTTTTTCCAGCTGGTTGATGTGGCGAGCGGTGATACGACGACCTTGCTCGACAATAACCTTGCCTTTGTCGTCCTGGATATCGAGGACAGCGATTTCACCGCGCAGGCGCTGAGGCACCAGCTCCAGGCTCAGGGTCTCGCCCTTAACGTGGAATACGTTGGTGGTGTAGAACGCGTCCAGCACTTCTTCAGTGGTATAGCCGAGCGCGCGCAGCAGTACCGATGCAGGCAGCTTGCGACGACGGTCGATACGCACGAACACGCAGTCTTTCGGGTCGAACTCGAAGTCCAGCCACGAACCGCGGTAAGGAATGATGCGCGCGGAGTACAGCAGTTTACCGGAGCTGTGCGTCTTGCCACGGTCGTGGTCGAAGAACACGCCAGGGGAACGGTGCAGCTGGGAAACGATTACACGCTCGGTACCGTTGATTACGAAGGTACCGTTCTCAGTCATCAGGGGGATTTCACCCATGTAGACTTCTTGCTCTTTGATGTCCTTGATCGCTTTGTTCGACGATTCTTTGTCGAAAATGATCAGGCGCACTTTTACCCGCAAAGGTACGGCGTAAGTTACACCGCGCAATACGCATTCTTTGACATCAAATGCCGGTTCGCCCAGGCGATAACCGACGTACTCCAGCGCAGCATTGCCGGAGTAGCTGATGATCGGGAAAACGGATTTGAAGGCCGCATGCAGGCCCACGTCGCGGAACTGATCTTTAGTCGCTCCCGCTTGCAAGAATTCACGATACGAATCCAGCTGGATGGCCAGGAGGTACGGCACATCCATGACGTCCGGCAACTTGCTAAAGTCCTTGCGGATACGTTTTTTCTCAGTATATGAGTAAGCCATCAGCGTTCCCCAGCTTGGTCACCTGCTTGTTTGGCCCCTCCCGACGGGAGCAGCCAGAAAATCGTGCAAACCCCATGGTTTGCGCCACCGCATCGGGTGGTTACAGCTCGTTACCGGCACCGACCCAGTCGGCTGCCAATAACGGAAAAAGGCCGGTGGCAAGAGCCACCAGCCATCAGCCTGTCGCTTAACGCTCGGGCTGGAGACGCAAAGTCGATGCTTACTTCAGCTCGACTTTAGCGCCTGCTTCTTCCAGAGTTGCTTTGGCTTTGTCAGCTGCGTCTTTGGCAACAGCTTCCAGAACCATGGCAGGAGCGCCGTCAACTACAGCCTTGGCTTCTTTCAGGCCCAGACCGGTCAGTTCACGTACTGCCTTGATCACGTTAACTTTCTTCTCGCCAGCTTCGGTCAGCATGACGTTGAATTCAGTTTGCTCTTCAACAACGGCAGCAGCAGCGGCAGGACCTGCCGATGCAGCAGCAGCGGTAACACCGAATTTTTCTTCGAAAGCTTTGATCAGCTCAACAACTTCCATTACGGACATGTTGCCAACTGCTTCAAGGATATCGTTCTGAGAGATAGACATGAATCTAATTCCTGATATTGGGGACGGCCTACGCGACCATCGAAAAAAACAAAAAACGCGAGAAGTTGACGAGCCTTAGGCTGCAGCAGCTTCTTTCTGGTCGCGAATTGCCGCCAGAGTACGAGCCAATTTGCTGGTAGCGCCTTGAATCACGCTCATCAGCTGAGAAATTGCTTCGTCACGGGTCGGCAGAGTTGCCAGTACGTCGATTTGGTTAGCTGCGAGGAACTTGCCCTCGAACGCAGCTGCCTTGATCTCGAACTTGTCCTGACCCTTTGCGAACTCTTTGAAGATCCGGGCAGCAGCGCCTGGATGTTCCTTGGAGAAGGCAATCAGGGTAGGGCCAGTGAACACGTCGTTGAGGACATTGAATTCAGTGTCAGCAACAGCGCGCTTGAGCAGGGTGTTACGTACAACACGTACGTAAACGCCAGCTTCACGAGCCTCTTTACGGAGTCCGGTCATCGCGCCTACTGTTACGCCACGGGCATCAGCCACGACAGCGGACAGAGCGACTTTGGCAGCCTCGTTGACTTCAGCGACGATGGCCTTCTTGTCTTCGAGTTTAATTGCCACGGGTTTAACTCCTGCTTGTTACCGTTTCATCTGGTCGAAACCGGATGTCGTTTTGGTGTCTGATTCGGTAAGGAACCGGGAGCACCATCTGCGTAGGCTTGTGGTTTAAGACTTGCGTCGCCTACGGTCTTGGATAGCCCCCGCCAGGCAGGGACCCCAATTTTTCAATTGGCGCGATCACTCGCGCCAATCTGTGTCTTACGCGTCCAGCGAGCTCTGGTCGATAACCAGACCTGGGCCCATAGTGGTGCTCAGGGTAACGCGCTTGACGTAGATGCCTTTCGAGGAAGCTGGCTTGATACGCTTCAGATCAGCGATCAGGGCTTCAACGTTTTCCTTCAGCTTGACGGCGTCGAAGCCGATCTTGCCAACGGAAGTGTGGATGATGCCGTTTTTGTCGGTGCGATAACGAACCTGACCAGCCTTGGCGTTTTTAACCGCGGTAGCTACGTCTGGAGTTACGGTGCCGACTTTCGGGTTAGGCATCAGACCACGTGGACCGAGGATCTGACCCAGTTGACCTACAACGCGCATGGCATCCGGGGATGCGATCACTACGTCATAGTTCAGGTCGCCGCCTTTCATTTCGGCAGCCAGGTCGTCCATGCCTACACGGTCAGCGCCGGCAGCCAGAGCAGCTTCAGCAGCTGGACCCTGGGTGAACACAGCAACGCGAACGGTCTTGCCAGTGCCGTGTGGCAGCACAGTAGCGCTACGAACGACCTGGTCGGATTTACGCGGGTCAACACCCAGGTTTACAGCAACGTCGAACGACTCGCTGAACTTGACAGTCGACAGCTCAGCCAGCAGAGCAGCGGCGTCTACAAAGTTGTAGGCCTTGCCTGCTTCGATTTTGCCGGCGATAGCCTTTTGACGCTTGGTCAGCTTAGCCATTACACACCCTCCACGTTAAGGCCCATGCTACGAGCAGAACCGGCGATAGTACGCACGGCTGCTTCCATATCAGCTGCAGTCAGATCCGCGTTTTTGGTTTTCGCGATTTCTTCCAGCTGAGCACGGGTTACAGTGCCAACCTTAACGGTGTTCGGACGAGCGGAACCGCTGGTCAGACCGGCCGCCTTCTTCAGCAGAACCGAAGCAGGGGTGGATTTGGTTTCGAACGTGAAGCTACGGTCGCTGTAGACAGTGATGATCACTGGAGTCGGCAGACCTGGCTCAAGACCCTGAGTACGGGCGTTGAAAGCCTTGCAGAATTCCATGATGTTCACGCCGTGCTGACCCAGAGCAGGACCAACAGGTGGGCTTGGGTTAGCCTGAGCGGCCTTCACTTGCAGCTTGATGTAAGCGGTAATCTTCTTGGCCATGAGGCACTCCAATTACGGGTTCAAACGCCTCGAAAGGCTCCCCGGTTACTTGCGCGTTTATCCCAGTGACGACAAAACCCCACAGCCTAAGGCTGCGGGGTTGGGATGCTTGTTCAGTTAGACCTTTTCGACCTGACTGAACTCCAACTCTACCGGGGTAGAGCGTCCGAAAATGAGCACTGCGACCTGGATCCGGCTCTTTTCGTAGTTGACTTCTTCGACCGTGCCGGTGAAATCGGCAAACGGACCGTCATTGACGCGCACCGACTCGCCCGGCTCGAACAACGTCTTCGGCTTAGGCTTGTCGCTACCATCGGCGACGCGACGCAGAATCGCTTCTGCCTCTTTATCCGTGATCGGTGCCGGCTTATCGGCAGTACCGCCGATGAAGCCCATCACACGAGGAGTATCCTTGACCAAGTGCCAAGTACCCTCGTTCATATCCATCTGGACCAGCACATAGCCAGGGAAGAACTTACGTTCGCTCTTGCGCTTCTGGCCATTACGCATTTCAACCACTTCTTCAGTGGGAACCAGAATTTCGCCGAAGCCATCTTCCATGCCAGCCAGCTTCACGCGCTCGATCAGCGAGCGCATAACATGCTTCTCGTAACCGGAGTAAGCATGCACAACGTACCAACGCTTAGCCACGGGACACCCTTAGCCGACAATCAAGGAAACAAGCCAGCCGAGCAGGGAATCAAGACCCCACAACAGCAACGCCATAACCAGGACAACAGCCACAACGATCAACGTGGTCTGCGTGGTTTCTTGGCGAGTTGGCCATACGACTTTACGAATCTCGGTGCGCGCTTCCTTAACCAGTACAAAGAAAGACTTGCCCTTGACCGTCTGCAGGCCTACAAAGGCAGCTACAGCAGCGATCACAAGCAAAGCGAGCACGCGGTACAGGATTGGCGAAGCAGAGTAATACTGATTGCCAACAACGCCAACAGCCACCAAAGCGACTACTACTAGCCACTTGAGCAGATCTAAGCGCGAGCCTTGAGCTTCAGCTTTAGGAGTCATCTATGAAGATCCTGTGAAAAGAAAGCCAGACACACCGAGTGAATCTGGCAGGTCAGGAGGGAATCGAACCCCCAACCTACGGTTTTGGAGACCGTCGCTCTGCCAATTGAGCTACTGACCTAAAACAAAATCAGGCCGACCATTATGCAGGCCCGAAAAAGACTTTACAACACTTACTCAATGACCCTTGCACCCCACCAGCACCTGGGACTCAAACCGCCCTCAAGCACAACGAAACACAACCAGGCCATTAAAACAAAGGCAGATATTTTCATATCTGCCTTGTTATATGGAGCTCTTGAGCGGATTTGAACCGCTGACCTCACCCTTACCAAGGGTGTGCTCTACCAACTGAGCTACAAGAGCGTAACACTGTGCAAAACCTGCAAACGTGGAGCGGGTAGCGGGAATCGAACCCGCATCATCAGCTTGGAAGGCTGAGGTTCTACCACTAAACTATACCCGCGAGGCTTGCAGCTCTCGCTAAAAATGGTGGAGGGGGAAGGATTCGAACCTTCGAAGTCGTAGACGTCAGATTTACAGTCTGATCCCTTTGGCCGCTCGGGAACCCCTCCTAAGCGAGCCGGCATTCTACATCATGCCAGCCTTCTGTCAAGCATTTTTCTCATTAAAATCCTGAGCTTATCTGCGTTGACCTCGCCTCACCTCGTTGACCGCTTTAGGTCTTCGCTGTGGAGCGGGCGCCATTCTATGCAAACTATTCGGTGGGTGCAACCCCCCCACACAGCATTATTTTATGTTTTAACTCATTGAATTCTCTAGAAAGGTTTATCAGCTGCAGGTCATCCAGCCAGCGCTTGCTTTCAGGGGCCACTCGGACCCAGTACGCAGGGGGTTCAGCGGCACTGGGCGGCAGCGACTGATACTTCACGCCCATGCCGGTCAACCTGCGTTCAAGCGCTTGCTCGACCTCCTGGCGAGTAAAACCACCCAGATATAGGCACTCCGCCTCTGCCTGCGCCACCTGCCCTTTATCCTTGGCCTTGTCCGTCGCCTCGCTCAAGAGACGAATGTCCTGCTGGGAGCCGCGATACAAGCTCAGGGGCGTCACATCCTTGGCTCGCAGGGGGGCCTCCTGTTGATGCCAGACGTAATAGAACACATTGAGAACGAGCAGCAGCAGAAACAACCAACGCATAAAGACCTCAGGACAAAGGGCATGCCATCGCCAAGCCGACGAACACCAGGTCGGGAACCACCCGGGCCTCAGGCACGATCTCGCTGACCAGCGCCGCATCGCCACCAGTGAGGAATACCGTAAAACTCTCCCCCCAATAACCACGCGCCATCTCCAGCTGCGTCAGAACGAACCCCCGAAGCATCAGCAGGCAGCCGCGCTCAACCGCCTCGACCGTTGTACGACCTGGAACAAGCCGCTCCAAGGCGCGCTCAGCCGCCAGATCTCCATAACGAATCTTGCGGGTGTGGGTGCGCAGCTGGTTTCGCATCAATGGCATCCCAGGGCATATGAACCCTCCGAGATGCTCTCCATTCCCGGCAACAAAGTCCGCAGTCACCGCCGTACCAAAATCAAGTACAAGGCAGGCGCCAGACGCCAGATGAAAACCTCCCAGCAGCGCCAGCCAGCGATCAAGGCCCAGTCGTTCGAATTCCTTATAGCCGTTGCGAACACCGGCCATTGCCTCTGTGGGGGCTGCACAGACCACTGAAATATCGAAGGTCGCCTTCAGCCGGGCAATCAAGTCACCGGTTTCTTCGGCCGTCCTGACACTCACCAGGCGACAGAACTTCAGTGCAAGGCCTTGAATCTCTTTTACACCCTCAAGCAATGCCAGGTCGGAATCGACGACACCCTCTCCCACGACCTGACGGGCATTCGCCTCGAGGACGCGCCACTTGATGAAACTGTTTCCGCAGTCGAGCTCAAGAATCATGACGCAACCTCAGACTTAGCTCACCGCCACTGAAGACTTTTTCCACATCACCCACCTTCAAGCGCAGCGCACCCTGACCATCGATGCCCAGCACTTCGCCATCTATTTGGTTTGCACCCGCAATCAACGACACCGCACGCCCCTGCCACAGGTGATGCTGCTCCCACTCAGCCTGGATTGCCGAAAAGCCATCCGCCTGATGGCGAGCCAGGTACTTCTGCAGCATTTCCCCCAGCTGCGCGACCAGGCGATTGCGATCAAACGCCCTGCCCGACTCCAGGCGCATGGACGTCCATTGCTGGTCGACTTCATCGGTCATCTGCATGTTTACATTAATCCCGACACCCAGCACCACGTGACAGACGTCGGCAGGGTCCCCCACCAACTCAAGCAGGATGCCGGCGATCTTCTTCTGCCCTACCAGCACATCGTTGGGCCATTTCAAGCCCACACCGGGAATACCAAGCTCGCGCAAGGCCTGCATGACGGCGAGCCCCACGACAAGGCTCAAGCCCTCCAGCTGGCGCATGCCCCCCTCGATCCGCAAGACCAGGCTGTAATAGATATTCTCTGCGAATGGACTGACCCATTTTCGCCCTCGCCGCCCGCGGCCCGCAGTCTGCCGCTCGGCAAGCACAACAAAAGGCGCAACCTGGTGCCGCTCGATGGCGCGCAAGGCTTCGGCATTGGTGGAATCAAGAGAGTCGAAGACCAGAACTGGCCATTTGCAAGAGGGAGCCAGTCGCTCTACCTCCACGGGATCAAGCAGAGTCAACGGCGCAGCCAGTTGATAGCCGCGTCCTCGAACCTTATGAATAGACAACCCCAGCTCAGCCTCAAGATGCTGAAGCTGCTTCCACACAGCACTGCGACTGATACCCAGGGCAGCGCCCAGCGCCTCGCCCGAATGGAATCGGCCATCTTTAAGAAGCTCTAACAACGTCAGCATGCAGGTCTCGCCTCACAATGAGGCCCGCATGATAGCCACGCCCTGAGCCCTTGCATAGAAACCCGGGGTGACAGATTTTCCTGCGGACAAAAACAAAACCCCTACCTGCATGCGCAGATAGGGGTTTCGGAATTTAATCTTGACGATGACCTACTCTCACATGGGGAAACCCCACACTACCATCG
>NZ_JAXDEO010000044.1:0-58243 GCF_035064975.1 Pseudomonas sp. YuFO20 | reverse complement strand
GGCGATCTTTCGGGCGCCTTCGCCGGCAAGCCGGGCTCCTACAGACGAAGGCGATCTTTCGGGCGCCTTCGCCGGCAAGCCGGGCTCCTACAGACGAAGGCGATCTTTCGGGCGCCTTCGCCGGCAAGCCGGGCTCCTACAGACGAAGGCGATCTTTCGGACGCCTTCGCCGGCAAGCCGGGCTCCTACAGACGAAGGCGATCTTTCGGGCGCCTTCGCCGGCAAGCCGGGCTCCTACAGAAGCAGGTATCAGTACCCCGAACCCGGAATCCAGCTGGTCCCCGCCAGCGGCACCCGTGCCATGGCCGCCGATTCCACCGTCAACGCCACCAGGTCCTCCGGATCCAGGTTGTGCAAATGCGACTTGCCGCACGCCCGGGCCATGGTCTGTGCCTCCAGCACCAACACCCGCAAATAATTGGCCAGTCGGCGACCGCCTTCCACCGGGTCCAGGCGCTTGGACAGCTCCGGGTCCTGGGTGGTGATCCCGGCCGGGTCGCGGCCGTTCTGCCAGTCGTCATAAAAACCGGCGGCTGAACCAATCTTGTGCAGTTCTTCATCCAGGCGCGGGTGGTTGTCGCCCAGCGCAATCAGTGCCGCCGTGCCAATCGCCACCGCGTCCGCGCCCAGCGCCATGGCTTTGGCCACGTCGGCTCCGTTGCGAATCCCCCCCGAAACGATCAGCTGGACCTTGCGGTGCATGCCCATCTCTTGCAAAGCCTGTACCGCTTGCGGGATGGCCGGCAAAATCGGGATGCCCACGTGTTCGATAAACACTTCCTGGGTCGCCGCCGTGCCCCCTTGCATGCCATCGAGCACAATCACGTCGGCCCCGGCCTTCACCGCCAGCTTGACGTCGTAGTACGGCCGGCTCGCGCCGATCTTCACGTAGATCGGTTTTTCCCAATCAGTGATTTCGCGCAGCTCGGCGATCTTGATCGCCAGGTCATCCGGGCCGGTCCAGTCCGGGTGACGGCAGGCGCTGCGCTGGTCGACACCGATCGGCAAGGTGCGCATGCCGGCCACCCGCTCGGTGACTTTCATGCCCAGCAACATGCCGCCGCCACCGGGTTTGGCGCCCTGCCCCAGGACGATTTCGATGGCGTCGGCCTTGCGCAGGTCATCCGGGTTCATGCCGTAGCGCGACGGCAGGTACTGATAGACCAGGTGCTGCGACTGCCCGCGCTCTTCCGGGGTCATGCCGCCGTCACCGGTGGTGGTGCTGGTACCGGCGATGGTCGCGCCGCGGCCCAGGGCTTCCTTGGCATTGGCCGATAACGCACCGAAACTCATGCCGGCGATGGTCACCGGGATCTTCAGGTGGATCGGCTTCTTGGCGAAGCGGTTGCCGAGGATCACATCGGTGCCGCACTTTTCCCGATAGCCTTCCAGCGGATAGCGCGACACGCTGGCGCCGAGCAACAGCAAATCATCGAAGTGCGGGACCTTGCGCTTGGTGCCGCCGCCGCGAATGTCATAGATGCCGGTCTCGGCGGCGCGCTGGATTTCCTGGATGGTCAGGCGGTCGAAGGTCGCGGACTCGCGCAGCACCGGAGTATTTTTCTCGCTCATATCTATTCTCCTCGCGTGGATCAGTACGCGGACGCGTTATCGACTTTGAAGTTGTACAACTGACGGGCCGAGCCATAGCGCTTGAAGTCAGCCGCCTTGTGCTCAAAACCGGCGCGGTTGAGCAGCACCTGCAGTTCCTCCAGGTGCTCGGCGCGCATCTCTTTCTCGATGCAATCGGAGCCCAGGGACGCGACGCTGCCCTTCACGTAGATGTGCGTTTCGTACAGCGAATCGCCCAGCGCATCACCGGCATCGCCGCACACCACCAGGCGCCCGGCCTGGCCCATGAAGCAACTCATGTGACCAATGCTGCCGCCGACCACGATGTCGATGCCCTTCATGGAAATCCCGCAACGGGCCCCGGCATCGCCTTCGATCACCAGCAAACCGCCATGGGCGGTGGCGCCAGCGGCCTGGGACGCACTGCCCTTGATGCGCACGCAGCCGGACATCATGTTTTCCGCGACACCGACGCCGGCGTTGCCGTGAACGGTGATACTCGCTTTCTGGTTCATGCCGGCGCAGTAGTAACCGGCATGCCCCTGGATATCGATGGACACGGCCTGGTTCACGCCAACGGCGAGGTTGTGCTTGCCGTTGGAGTGGGTCACCACCCATTCGCGGTCTTCTACGTTGTGCACCTGGTCATGCAGCGCCTGGTTGAGGTCGCGCACGCTGGCGATGGAAAGATCGATGGTTTTCATGTGTGCGCTCCTTAAGCTGACTCGCGTTCCCAGATGTACAAGGTGGCCGGTGCCGGCTCCCAGATCCTGGCGTTTTCAATGCCCGGCAGGCTCGACAGCGCCTGATACTCCGAGGCCATGGCCACGTAGTCGTCAGTCTCGGCGAGGATCGCCGGCTTGCAGGCGATCGGGTCGCGGATCACCGCAAAGCCGTTGCGGGTGCCGATGGCGAAGGTGAAGAAACCGTCGAGATCCTCCAGTGCATGGTCCAGCGCCTCTTTCAACGAGTCGCCTTGCTGCAGGCGCCAGGTCAGGTAACCGGCGGCCACTTCGGTGTCGTTGTCGGTTTCGAACTTGATGCCCTCACGCTTGAGTTCCTGGCGCAGGCGGAAGTGGTTGGACAGCGAGCCGTTGTGCACCAGGCACAGGTCGGCGCCGGTGGAAAACGGGTGGCTGCCTTCCATGGTCACCGCGCTTTCGGTGGCCATGCGGGTATGGCCGATGATATGGCTGCCCTGCATGCCGGCCAGGCCGAAGCGTTGGGAAATCTCCTGGGGCAAGCCCATGCCCTTGAGGATTTCGATGCTCTGCCCGGCGCTCATGATGCGCACGCCCGGCGCCAGTTCGGCGAGGGCCAGGCGTACCGGCGCCTCCTCGGCGTTGATCTTCAAGACGGCGGCGCTGGCGTTCTGAAACCAGTCCAGCGAGCAACCAAGACGGCCTTCCAGTTCACCCATCAGGGCGCTCCAGTCGAAGCTTTCGGTGGTGGCCTGCAGGGTCAGCTTGACCCAGCCATCGGCCACTTCATCGCCATAGATGGCGAAGCCGGCACTGTCCGGGCCACGATCGGTCATGGCCTGCAACATCGGTTCGAAAAGCTGGCCCAGCCGGGATTCCAGCTGCGGGTTTTTCAGGTAAAGACCTACGATTCCGCACATTAGAACAGTCCTCACTTCGTTCGGGAGCTGCAAGCTTTGAGCTGCAAGCAATCCGCATAGATAGAAATATTCGTGACACGCCGCCAACCCGCTGTTACTTGCGGCTCGACGCTTGCAACTCGTAGCTGCCGCCCAGCAACCTCAGAAAAACTCCGTATAGCGCGCGATTTCCCAGTCACTCACATGGCGGCTGTACTCCACCCACTCCATGCGCTTGAGCTTGATGAACTCGCCGACGATCTGCGGGCCCAGCACTTCGGCGAACAACGGGTCGGCCTCCAGCGCATCGCAGGCTTCCTTGAGCGACTGCGGCAGGGTCTTGATGCCGCGGGCGGCGATCTGCTCCAGGCTCAGGCTGTAGAGGTTTTCGTTGCAGACGTGATCGATTTCCAGCTGGCGGTCGATGCCGTCCAGGCCCGCGGCGATGATCGCGGCGCTGACCAGATAGGGATTGCAACCGGCGTCCGGCAGGCGAAATTCCAGGCGGCCATAAGGCACCCGGACCATTGCCGAGCGGTTGTTGGCACCAAAGGCGATGAACGCCGGTGCCCAGGTCGCACCGGACAACGAATTGCCCACCACCAGGCGTTTGTAGGAGTTCACCGTGGGGGCGGCGAAGGCACACAGCGCCGGCCCATGAGCCAGCAAGCCGGCAGCGAAGTGATAGGCCATTTTCGACAGGCCCATGCCGCTCGGGTCGCTGGCGTCATGGAACAGGTTCTTGTTCTCGGCGCTGCTGATCGACAGGTGAAAGTGCATGCCGTTGCCGGCGCGTTTCGGGTCGGGCTTGGGCATGAACGAACAGATCATGCCCAAGTCATTGGCGATCTCGCCGGCGGCCATGCGAAAGAAGGTGAAGCGATCCGCCGAGGTCATGGCGTCGCTGTAGGTGTAGTTGATCTCGAACTGGCCGTTGGCGTCTTCGTGATCGATTTGATAGACCTCGAAATCCACCGCCTGCAAGGCTTCGGTCAGGCGCTCGAGGAACACCCGGGAGCGCGACAGGCCTTTGTAGTCGTAGCAAGGCTTGTCCAGGTTGTCGCTGAGGTCGACCAGTTGCAGCTTGCCTTGCTCGTCGCGACGCATCAGGTTGAACTCCGGCTCCAGGCCGGTATTGAGGGTCCATCCCTTGTCCTCCAGACGGCGGATCTGCTGCTGCAACACGTAACGGCTGTCATAGGGATGGGGTTTGCCATCGACGTGACCGACGCACACCACCCGGCCATACCCCGGCTGCCAGGGCACCGGTGTCAGCGTGGACAGGTCGCCGCGGGCCATGAAGTCTGGACCGTGGGGCTCCATGCCCATGCCACTGATCGCGAACCCGGCAAAACCGGCGCCCTCTTCGGCCACCGTCTTGAGCCCACAGATCGGCACCGATTTGGTCTTGGCCGCGCCATGGATATCGACAAACTGCGCAAGCACGTACTTGATCCCGTGCTTGTCGATAATGCGCTGTGTTTCTGCTGGCAACATTGCTCGTCACTCCTCGCGAAAGGCAAATCAGTTGTGGGTTGGCCCTGACTTTCTCTTTATTCCTGAAAAGAAAGTTTGTTTCCCAATAGGAATGCAAGGCCCTTGCCAGCTTCGCGAGTGACTCGTGAAAAGCGTTATCTGTGCTGTTTATATGGGAAAAATCTTTTCCCCATGGGAATATTGATCGGTATATGCGCGCCCGGACGCCGCGATTTGCACTTTCCCAGTGCGAAACTAATATTACTGAACGGAAAGTGTGCAGGATCTGATGACTATGCCGACCGAAACCGCCCCGCGCCTCAAACTTGAGCAATACCTGGGTTTGCAGATCAAGCGTCAGCGCCAGGCCCAGGACCTGAAACTGGCCGATGTGGCCAAGATTGCCGATATCAGCCAGGGCATGTTGAGCAAGATCGAAAACGCCCAGGTCTCCACCAGCCTCGACACCCTCAGCCGTCTGTGTGACGTGCTGGGCCTGCCGCTGTCGAAACTGTTCAGCGAGTACGACCAGCAGGATGGCAGCGCGTTATTGGTCAAGGCTGATCAGGGGATGGAGGTGGTTCGTCGCGGGACCGAGAAAGGTCATACCTACCATTTGCTCAATCACACCCGTGGCCCGAAGAAGAGTTTCGAGGCCTACATGGTGAGCATGGATGACGCCAGTGAAGAGTTTCCGACCTTCTCCCACCCGGGGACGGAGTTTTTGCATTTGCTGGAAGGTGAGTTGATTTATCGCCATGGCAATCAGCTGTATCGCATGGAGGCCGGGGACAGCCTGACCTTCGAAGGGGAAATTCCCCATGGGCCGGAGGAATTGGTGCAGGTGCCGATCCGGTTGTTGTCGATCATGAACTACGGTAGCGACAAAGAATGATTTCGAAGGGCTCTTTGTCTTTCCCCGTAGGTGCTGGGCCAGCGAAGTCAGCATAACGGCCACCCTCGCATCGCCAGCAAGCCGGCTCCTACAGATTTGTGTACTGCCCCACAATCCGCAGGCACCCGAAAACCTGTAGGAGCTGGCTTGCCAGCGAAGGCAGCATCATGGCCGCCCTCGCATCGCCAGCAAGCCGGGCCCAAAGAGGCGCGTCATGCCACAAACCCAACATACCCCGCAGATCCTGTAGGAGCTGGCTTGCCAGCGAAGGCAGCATAACGGCCACCCTCGCATCGCCAGCAAGCCGGCTCCTACGGAGAAATGTCCATTTGCATTTAAAAATCCCGCCCGGATATTCCGGACGGGATTTTTTCAATCACACAACCTCACCCCATTCACGCGATCGGAATCAACGGATCCGCTGCCGCCCACGCGCTTTCACGGTTGGCCGCCGGTGGGTAGATCCACACGGTGTTGATCTGGGTCTTCAGCGACTTGCCTTCCTGCCGGGTCAGCTTGACCTGGCGGTCCCAACCTTCGGTGTACACCGCTCCCCAGGCCCCCAGGTCCAGGCAGGTCACGTATTTCGGCTGGCTGTACGGTGTCGGGTCCACGCCGAGGATCTGTGCGGCAACGTTGTTGCCGGCATGACGGCCCAGCACGATGGCGTGCTGGCAGGTCATCAGTGCATGGTTGCCGATGTCATCGCTGGCCGCGTAAGCCACGTCGCCGGTGGCGAAGATGTCGGGCTGGCCGATGACTTGCAGGTGAGCGTCGACGTGCAGTCGGCCCAGATGGTCGCGTTCGGCGGGGATCTGCTCGGTCAGCGAGCTGGCACGCACGCCGGTGGTCCAGATCACGGTCCTGGCGTCGATGCGCTGGCCGTCGGACAGGGTCACGCCGTTTTCATCGACGGCGACCACTGAGGCGTTGAGCTGCCATTTCACCCCGGTTTCCTCACTGGCTTCGGCAATCTTCTCGGCGATTTGCGCGCCCATGGAGCCGCCGACCTTATTCCCACGATCGACGATGATCACGTTGATGTCCGCCCCCTCCCCCAGGATAGCGCGCAAACGGGTGGGCATTTCAGTCGCCGTTTCGATGCCGGTGAAGCCACCGCCGGCGACCACGACCGTGTTGCGAGACTGGCTCTGCGGCTGGTTGACCAGGGACTTGAGGTGGGCTTCCAGGCGCATGGCCTGTTCGATCTGGTCGACGTCGAATGCATGTTCGGCCACACCCGGGGTGTCCGGCAGGGCGAGCCGGCTGCCGGTGGCCAGAACGAGTTTGTCGTAGATGCAGACTTGTTTTTCGCCCTGGGCATCCACGTAACCCACACGTTTTTGCTCGACGTAGATAGTCTCGGCGGCGCCCTTGATGAACCGCACGCCGATCTCATCGAACAGTTCGCCGATCGGCGCGGCCAGTTGGTGGGCGTTCGGCTCGTAGAAGCGTGGACGCACACGCAGTTCGGCTTGAGGCGCCAGCACCGTCACCTCAACGTCATTGTGGCCGTGGATATCGAACAGGCGAGTAGCGCTCAAAGCGGTCCACATGCCACCAAAACCTGCGCCAATTACCAGGATGCGTTGTTTCATTTTTAACTCCAGGGGAAAAACAGGCAATGAAATGGGCTCAGGGGGTTGGCACTCGCATTCGCTTGGATGCCGCTTTCGCTCCCGACCTGATAACTACGACTTTATTGATCGCAGTTAAATCGAGCAAGATGTTTTTCTCAATGGTTCGAATCGATCCCATCGATACAGCGGCAAAACCGCGTTGAATCCGCAGCCTGGAAAGCGTTTGCAGCGCCTGGAGAAAAATCGCGATCGTTGCCCGGCCAAGGGTCAGCTGCTAATATTTACGACTACATTAGTCGGAGATCGATATGTCTCTTTACAGCGCGGGTGTCGAGTACGGCATTCACTGCCTGATTTTCCTGGTGGGCAATGGTGGTGAGACCCGCGAGGCGAGCGTGCGGGACCTTGCAGAGTTGCAAGGCGTGCCGCTGGACTATCTGGCAAAAATCTTCACCAAACTGGCCAAGGCAAAACTGGTAGTCGCCACCGAAGGCGTGCGTGGCGGCTTCAAGCTGGCGCGGCCCGCCGATGAGATCAGCCTGCTGGACATCGTCAATGCCATCGACGGGGCCAAGGCCATTTTCGAATGTCGGGAAATCCGCGGTCGTTGTGCGTTATTTGCAGGCGAGGTGCCCAAATGGGCAGTGGACGGCCATTGCTCGGTGCACGGCGCCATGTTGACTGCGCAGAAGCGCATGGAAGAAGCCCTCGCCCAGCAGACCATCCTGGACATCGCCAGGAGGGTCGGGCGAAAAGCACCGGCGCAGTTCAATGCGCAGGTCGAGAGCTGGATGAATGATCGGCGGGAAAAGAAAGGCACCGCGAGTGCCCAGGGCAATGTCGATCAGCTTATCCAGGTCACCGAGATCGACGGCTGAACCCTACAGGCAGTCCCGCACCGCCTGGCGCATGACCCCTGACTTTGCCCACGGCGGCCCCTGGTAAAGCGAAACCCGACTGCCGTCCTTGTACTTGACGATATCCAGCACTTCATCGGCGGTTATGATGCTAGGCGCGGTGATCCGGTAGCCGTTGGAAATCGATGTCTGTGTCGTCTTGGCGATCTCTTTTTGCCATGCCGGCAATACACACGCTGCTACTTCCTTGGGTAATTTGTCGCTCGGCTTATTGTAGTTCGGCTCCCCTGGCACCAGGGACGCGGGCAACGAACACCCCGCCAGCAACGCCATTACCACTCCCCCCATCAACACTCGACTCATGAAGCATCCTTAAACCTGAAAAAATAAAATGTAGCCTGTTGCCGCGCTGACAGCCATTTTGTTGCATCGAGCCTCAGTGACCGACGCTTTGATCGCCGGTGTCCGGGTAGGTTCGCTCGTTGAGATAAGTCGTCCATCGTTCGAAGGCTTCGTGTTGCCATAAACTGACCCGCTCCCATTCCGCCCCGCTGAACTGGTGCTCGGAAATCAGCTTCATCATTTCGCTGGTGGCCGCATCCAGATCGGCCTTCAGTTCCTGGGCATGCGCCCGGAAGTCATCGGTTGTCGTCATTTTGAATGGACCCTGCCCTGGTAAAATGTCGGCACTTCAATACGACAGCAAACGACAGCGAATCTTGCGAAGGGCGCAAAATTCCCGACCAAAGGTAGCCCTTTGGCATCAGAAGAACACTACGCCCCGCCGCGGGAATGGGTCTAAAATTTCGTAGCACGAAGTTACGGGAGATCAGTCATGTGGCTTAACGAACATGAACAAACGCTTCGGCGTGATCTGCAAGGGCTGGCATCGGACCTGCGCTGGTCGGCGGTTGAGCTGTTGCGCATCGCCGAACGATTGCGCCTGTCAGGCAACGAGGTCGACGCCGAAGCCGTGAAGCGCCTGTGCGATTTGTTCCAGGGCGATGAACAACGGCTGTCGGGTTATGCCGAGGAAGTGAAGGCCAAGATCATCAGTCGACACAAGGCCTAATAGCGGGGGGCACGGGGTGAAAAGGGCACTCTGCATCCTCGCTACCCTGATCACGGTGCTGGCGGGCTGCAGCACCGATTCAGAAAACCCGCTTACAATTTCGCGGTGACACGCTCAGCCACCTCTTCCGGCACCCAGCCCTTCCACACCTGCGGCTGATCCCGCAGGAAGGCTTCTGCCACCTGACGCGGTTGCAGGCGCTTTTCGCTCATTTGGCCGAGGGTATGGTTGAGCAGGTCGATCGGCAGGTCGACCTTTTCGAAGAACGCCACCAGGTCCGGGTACTGCGCCTTGAAAGGCGCGGACACGCCGATCGCCAGGCTCGCCGGCATTGACCGGGTGCCCTTTGGATGCGGGTTGTTGGCGTCGGCCAAGGTCTTCCAGGCTTCGGCGTCGAACGCCGGCTCGTCGAGTTTCACCAGTTTGAAACGCCCCAGCAGCGGCGTCGGCGACCAGTAGTAGAACAGCACCGGTTTGCCGCGACGGATCGACGACGCCACCTCGGCATCCAGTGCCGCACCCGATCCGGTGCGGAAGTTGACGAAGCTGTCGGTCAGGCCATAGGCCTTGAGTTTCTGGCTGTTGACGATCTCAGAGGTCCAGCCGGTCGGGCTGTTGAGGAAGCGTCCACGGCCCGGGTCTTCCGGGTCGCGGAACACGTCCTTGTAGCGGGTCAGGTCGGCGACGGATTTCAGTTCCGGGGCCAGGGGCTTGATGCCTCGTTCTGGGTCGCCCTTGATCACGTATTCCGGCACCCACCAGCCTTCGGTGGCGCCTTTGACCGTGTCGCCCAGACCGAACACTTTGCCCTCTGCAGCGGCTTTGACCCACGCCGGACTGCGCCCGGCCCATTCTTCGCCGATCACCTGGATATCGTTTTTGGCCAGTGCCGCTTCGAGGCTGACGGTGCTGCCCGGCAAGGTATCGGTCGGGTAGCCGTAACCTTTCTCGACGATCAAGCGCAGGATCTCGGTGATCAGGCTGCCGCTTTCCCAGGTGATGTCGCCGAAGTGGATCGGCGTGGCTTTTTCTGTAGCCGGAACCTGGGTTGCCACCAGGCTCAGGGCCAGCAGCGAACTGCCGAGCAAGGTTTTGAGCGATTTCATGCAGACCTCCAGTTCAGGGAATTCAAGGGTTGGTTGGCGCAGTGCCGGGCACACAGGGCTTGGGAGCGCGTCATGTAATCGCTGACCGAGCGTTGGGAAATGCCCAATCGGGCGGCAATCTGCGGGTAGGACAGGCCGTCGACTCGCGACAACAGGAAGGTCGCCCGAACCTTGCCCGGCAAGCGTTCAAGGGTACGGTCGAGGCCATGTAATGTTTGGGTCAGTTGCGCCTGTTCTTCAGGCGAGATCGCTTGCTGTTGATCAACCTGTTGCAACTGTTCGAGGTGCTGGCGTTCCAGGTCGCGACGGCGCCACAGCTGATAGAGCAAGCGCTGGGCAATGGTGGTGAGCAAGGCGCGGGGCTCGCGGATCGGGGTCAGTGCTGGCGATTCGAGCAACTGCAGGAAGGTCTCGGCCGCAATGTCTTCGACGCTGGAACTGGCGCCCAGGTGCCGGCGCAACCGAGCGCACAGCCAAGGGTGATGGTCGCGGAACAATGCGCCCACGTCGTTGCGATGGGAAAGGTCGGTGCCGGACATAGAGGCTCCAAGGTTAGGGGTCGCAGAATGTCCGGTGATCCGGTGGCGCGATCCTAGCAAGGAGCCTTATTCATTAATAATACTAAAAAAGAATTTTTATATTCCTTTTTAAGATCAAAAGATCGCAGCCTCGCTTCGCGAGACAACTCCTACAGGTGAAGATCCTGCCTACCTTAATCGTCCGTACCCCAAATCCTCGGCCTCTCGCTGATAGTCGAGAACGATTTGATAGTCGCTTTCGCTGGCCGGCAATACCTCTTGCAGACCGAGGATTTCGCGGACTTCGGGCAATTGCTGCAGCGTCATGTTCATCACCTGCTGCAGCTCCGCGACCTGTGCATCGGTGGCGCTCGCGGCCGTGATGAACGGCAAGGTCGGGCTGAATGCACTGCGACCGACTATTCGCAAGCCAGCCACTTCGTCTTCGGCGTGTCGCGCCAGATAGGCAAAGGTCACGCTGTCGATGGCCGCCAGGTCCGCTTTGTCTTCACGCAGCCAGCGCAGGCTTTCCCGGTGGCTGCCGCTGACTCCGACACGGGCAAAAAACTGCCCCTCTCGTTGCAGCGCAGCCAGGCGGTGACGCAGCAGGTTCATGCCGCTGTTGGAATCTTCGCCGTTGATCACGCCACGGCTGCCGCGAAATGCGGGCAAGCTGCGCCGTGGATCATCGGCGCGACTGAGCAACAGGCTGCAATGATTGCCGCCGCTGGCGTCCGGCAGTTCGTAACGAGGACGACCGATGACCCGCACTCGCCCACGCAACACGGTCATCAGCGGGTAGCCGCAGGTTTGCGTCAGCAGCAAGTGCGGCGACAGCCAGAGGTCCAGTAGCGAAAGGCCCTCGGCATCGCGGCGCGTGGCGCCCAGTTGCTGGAGGATGAGTGCCAGCCAGCGCTCGTTGGCTTGGCGGACCGGTTCGGGGGCGACGTACATCAGTAATTCAGCCAGGTGTTGTGTCATCGAAATATTCCAATACAACGACATTCAAATGTGGGAGCGAGCTTGCTCGCGATAGCGGCGTGGCAGGCACATCAATGTTGGATGTCATGGCCTCTTCGCGAGCAAGCTCGCTCCCACAGGGAATTCATTCGCAATCAGTGAAAAGGGTGCCGCGGGCTGTCGATGGCCTTCACCCCGTGCCGGCGCCATAACTGGCCATAACCCTGCACCAGAAACCCGCCGCTGCGCGCCAGCCATTGCTCGCGACGCGCCTGATAAGCGCGGGGCAAGTCGTACCAGGGCAGCCCCGGCAAATCGTGGTGCACCAGGTGCAGGTTGAGGTTCAGGAACAGCCAGCGCCACGGCCAGGCGGCTTCATTGAGGACCGTCCTGTGCTCGGGCGCGGCATGGGGCCGGTGTTCGTAGTAGGAGCGAATCATGGCAATCGACAGCGCCGGCACGCTGACCAGCAACAGGTAATGCCACACCGGCAGCACGCTGTAGCGGGCGATGAACAGCAACATCAACAGGGTCAACGTGCCGTGGCTCAACCACATCAACCAGGCCTGTCGCTCACCCGCCTTCAAACGCTGCAGTTCTTCCCTTGCCAGCGCCAGCAAAGCCAGCGGAGCGCCCAGGAGGAAACGCCCCAGCACGGTTTTGTTCAGCCAGTGCAGGCCTTGTTCGAACACTGAACTGCCCTGCCACTGCCCGGCGCTCAGGTAGCGGCTTTCCGGATCACGGCCCGGCAGGGTCAGGTCTTCATCGCGGTGATGCAACAGATGGCTGTCGCGATACAGGGTGTAGGGATACCACACGGCGAACGGCGCGTAGCCGAGGATCTTGTTCAGCCATACCCAGCGGGTGGGATGACCGTGCAGCAGTTCGTGCTGCAGCGACAACCAGAGCACCAGCAACGGGATCAACAACAACGTGCTGCACCACAGGCCCAACCAGTGACCGCCCAGCATGATGCCGAACCAGCCGGCGTACACGCCGATCAGCAGCAGCCAGGTCGGCCACTCGGTGCGAGCGGTCAGGCGTTGGCGCAAGGTGTCGATTTCTACACGGTGGGCGTTGTCGAAGTAATGGGGCATGGCGTTGCTCGGATCGGGGACCAGTCCCCTTCTGTGCAACGGCGCCGGGTTTTCTTGCAGATTATTTTTGTCGAATTCTACAGGGATCAATTGTGGGAGCTGTTCGCTCCCACATTGGTTGCGCAATCAAGACCCGGTTTCCATAGGACCTGGGCCTTGAGCCTGCCTTCATGTCGCTTGCTGATTGCGAGGCTTGGTTGAGCGGGCTTTATAACCCGGCAGCGCAGCCGCAAAGGCCAGCGCCTCTTCCCGACTGGCAAACGAGCCCAGCCGGTCGCCCTGGGTGCAGACCCGCCATGGGCCGTTGTTCACACTCAGTACGTCATAGCCGTTCATGTGCATCTTGTTCAACATCGGAACGCTCATAGTCACCTCCATCTTGGCAGTGATCACAGGGTTGACTTGCCTACCTTACACCCCCCTGCCGTGAAGAGGCCGACCAGACGTCGAGTCAGGCCAGTGGCAGCGAGATTGCACTTTTAGACACCTTTGTTGTTCAAAATGTCCAGGAAAGCTTGCAATGGATTACGGCCCGAATATTGCATTTTTGTTACACTTATGTGACAGCCTGGATTGAATGAACAGATGAAAGTACGTGCAACCGTCATTTGCGAGCACGACCGCCATATCCTCATGGTGCGCAAGGCCAGAAGTCGCTGGATGTTGCCCGGCGGCAAGGTCGAGCGCGGTGAGACCGTGCAGGATGCTGCATTGCGCGAGTTGCAGGAAGAAACAGGGCTGGGCGCCGAGGATATGCTGTACCTGATGGAACTCGAAACAGGGGGCACCCGACACTATGTCTACGAAGCATCGTTGCTCGATGCGGAGCAGGCGCGACCGCTAAACGAGATTTTCGATTGCCTCTGGTACCCGCTGGATTCGGTGCAAAACCTCAACCCCAGCGACGCCACGCTGCGGATCATCAGCGCATTTCGGCGTCGCCTGTAGCTCACCCGCCTCAGCCCTGATCGCCACCGCCCACCGGCATGACCATGCCGGTGATGTAGGACGCCTCGTCGCTGGCGAGGAACAGAATGGCGCCGGCCTGCTCATCCAGCGTGCCGTAACGCTTCATCAAACTGCTGTCGAGGGTCTGATCGACGATCTGCTGGTACCAGACCTTCTCTTGCTCAGTCTGCTCGGCCGCATTGCGCGGCACTCGCCGCGGCGGTGCCTCGGTGCCGCCGGGTGCTGTGGCGTTGACCCGAACGCCGCGACCGGCGGTTTCGAACGCCAGGCACGCGGTCAGCGCATTCACCCCGCCCTTTGCTGCGCCGTAGGGCACACGGTTGACGCTGCGGGTGGCGATCGACGACACGTTGACGATAGCGCCACTGCCCTGCTCCAACATGTACGGCAAGGCGGCATGGCAGCACCACAGGGTCGGGAACAGCGAACGGCGCACCTCGGCCTCGATCTGCGCCGCTTCGTAGTGCTCGAACGGCTTGGCCCAGATGGTCCCGCCGACGTTGTTGACCAGCACGTCGAGACGAGCGAAACGCTCGATGGCGGTTTGCATGACCCGGTTGCATTCCTCGTATTGCTCAAGGTCGGCGGTCAGTGCCAGGACCTGGCTGTGCGGGGCCAGTTGTTGCTGCACTTCGAACACCAGGTCCGAGCGATCGACCAGGATCAGCTTCGCGCCTTCAGCGGCCATGCGCTCGGCAACGCACCGCCCGATGCCCTGGGCCGCCCCGGTGATCAGCGCGACTTTGTCGTGGAATCTGTTCATGTGTACCTCACACGCCGCCCCCTGTAGGAGCTGCCGCAAGCTGCGATCGTTTGATCTTGATTGTAAAAAACAAAATCAAAAGATCGCAGCCTGCGGCAGTTCCTACAGGGGAGGCGTCGTCGTATGGAGTGGGTTCAGGCCGCGCTGGCGGCGAATTTCTCGTAGTAGAAATTGGCCGGCGCAATGCCCTGCTCACGGATGAACTGGCTGACCGCTTCGACCATCGGCGGCGGGCCGCACAGGTACAGATCTACGTCGCCATCGTTCAAGTGCTTGGGTTCGATGTGCTGGGTCACGTAGCCCTTGCGCGGGTGCTGGCTGTCGGGGCTGGCCACGCAGGCGCTGTAGGTGAAGTTGGGGATGCGGGCGGCGAAGGCTTCCAGGCGGTCGAGTTCCACCAGGTCGAAGTCGTGGGTCACGCCGTAGATCAGGTGCAGCGGGTGTTCACTGCCCTGCTCGGCGATCTTCTCCAGCATCGCGGTGAACGGCGCCAGCCCGGTACCGCCCGCCAGCAGCAACAACGGCCGGCGGATATCGCGCAGATAGAAACTGCCCAGGGGCCCGGCCAGGCTCATGCTGTCGCCGGCCTTGGCCATGCCGGTGAGGAAGCTGCTCATCAGGCCGCCGGGCACGTTGCGAATCAGGAAGCTGACTTCACCGTCGCGCTGCAACGAGCTGAACGAATAGGCGCGGGTCTGCTCGCTGCCGGGAATGCCCAGGTTCACATACTGACCCGGGAGGAACGCCAGCTTGCTCAAGGACTCGCCCTTGATCGACAGGGCAATGGTGCTGTCGGACAACTGGCGCACGGCGCTGATGGTAGCGTCATAGCTGGCCTGGCTGGTGCGGCAGACATCCGAGGACACCGGCACCCGCACCACGCAATCGCTCTTGGCGCGCATCTGGCAGGTCAGGACATAACCTTGCCCGGCTTCTTCGGGGCTTAAGGCGTCTTCGATGTACTCATCGCCCAGGTCGTAGCTGCCCGCTTCGGCAAAACACTTGCAGGTGCCGCAGGCGCCGTCACGGCAGTCCAGCGGAATATTGATGCCCTGGCGGTACGCGGCATCGGCCACGGTTTCGCCGGCATTGGCGTCGATGAACCGGGTGACGCCGTCTTCGAAGTTGAACGCAATGGAATGGGTCATGACGGCAGCCTCACAAGTGGTAAACATCGATGACCTGGCGAACGTAGTCGTTCTTCAGGATCACTTTCTTGGCCTTGATCAGAGGGTTTTCACCGCGTACGTCAAGGGTGTAGAAACTGCTGCCGAAATAGCTGTCGACGGTCTTGTAGCGAAAGCTCAGGGTGTGCCAGTTGAAGCGCACCTTGCACAGGTCGTCGGCTTGTTCCAGCAGCTCGATGTTGCTGATGTTGTGGGACGTGCGGGTGTCCGGCACGGTGGCACTGGAACGCTCGGTCTTGATGCGGAAGATGCGGTCTTCGAGGCCGGTGCGGTTGCCGTACCAGATCAGCGAGATTTCCCGCTGCGGGTCCTCGGTCAGTTCGTCGTTGTCGTCCCAGGACGGCATCCAGTAGGTCGCGTCAGGGGCATACAGTTCCAGCCACTCGTCCCACTGGCGGTCATCGAGGTAACGCGCTTCGCGGTAGAGGAAATCGCGCACCGCTTCATAGGAAATGGTCATAACACATCCTCCACGGCGATCAGTTTCGACTGCTCGGCCGCCAGGGCCTTGAGCATGGTCTGCTGCCAATACTTGTGTTGCAGCACGAACAGGCCTTCGTCTTCGGTGCGCACGCCGCTGAGCAGCGGGTGCAGGTCGATTTCCTTGGCCGCGTCATCAGCGCCTTCGATCCAGTGCTCGGCGCCACGGGACATGTCGTTCCAGGTGGTGACGCTGCCCTGGTAGCTGGTCTGGCAGGAGCGGAACTCTTCCAGGTCGTCCGGCGTGGCCATGCCGCTGACGTTGAAGAAGTCTTCGTACTGACGAATCCGGCTCGAACGCGCGTGATCGCTTTCGCCCTTGGGGGCGATGCAGTAGATGGTGATTTCGGTGCGGTTGACCGAGATCGGCCGGGCGATACGGATCTGCGAGCTGAACTGGTCCATCAGGTAGACGTTGGGGTACAGGCACAGGTTGCGCGAGTTCTCGATCATCCAGTCGGCGCGGGCCTTGCCGAAATCTTGCGCCAGCTCATCGCGACGCTCGTACAGCGGACGGTCCTCGGGGTTGGCCCAGCGGGTCCAGAGCAGCATGTGGCCCTTGTCGAAGGAATAGAAACCACCGCCCTGCTTGGCCCAGCTGCCGGCGCTCATGGTCGGGTTGGTGTCACCGGCTTCGCGCTGTTTGCGCTGGTTCTGGGTGGCAGCATAGTTCCAGTGCACGGAGCTGACGTGGTAACCGTCGGCACCGTTTTCGGCGGTGAGTTTCCAGTTGCCTTCGTAGATGTAGCTGGAAGAACCGCGCAGCACTTCCAGGCCGTCGGTGGACTGGTCGACGATCATGTCGATGATCTTCGCCGACTCGCCCAGGTGCTCGACCAGCGGCAGCACATCGGCCTTGAGGCTGCCGAACAGGAAACCGCGATAGGATTCGAAGCGCGCCACCTTGGTCAGGTCGTGGGAGCCTTCGCAGTTGAAGCTCGACGGGTAGCCGGCGTTGGCCGGGTCCTTGACCTTGAGCAGCTTGCCGGAGTTGTTGAACGTCCAGCCGTGGAACGGGCAGGTGTACGAGCTTTTGTTGCCGGACTTGTGCCGGCACAGGGTCGCGCCGCGATGACTGCAGGCGTTGATGAAGGCGTTGAGTACACCGTCCTTGTTGCGCGCGATGAAGATCGACTGGCGCCCCATGGTGGTGGTGTAGAAATCGTTGATGTTGGGGATCTGGCTTTCGTGCGCCAGGTACAGCCAGTTGCCTTCGAAGATGTGTTCCATCTCCAGATCGAACAACCGGGGGTCGGTGAACATCTCGCGTTTGCAGCGATAGAGGCCCTGCTCTGGATCGTCTTCAAGCAGGGATTGCAAATATTCGGGTCGCAGGGTCATGGCCGCCGCCTCCATTGTTATTGTCCAGGCAGGGGTCATGCTAGGACGGGGCGATGGGGCGGACTATCCGCGGGGTGCAGACCTTTATCCGTTTTGTGCAGGGGCTTGGGATGGACACCGCCCCCCCTTGTAGGAGCTGGCTTGCCAGCGAAAGCGGTGGGTCAGGCAACTTCAATGTCGCCTGATACGCCGCCTTCGCTGGCAAGCCAGCTCCTACAGGGGGTCGGGTTGACTCAGTGGCGGCGCTTGAGGGTGTCGGACGGCAACTCGCCGAACTGCTTGCGGTAGCTGTCGGAGAACCGGCCCAGGTGCAGGAAGCCGTAGTCCATCGCCACTTCGGTGACGTTGCGCACGTTGCAGGTCGGGTCGCTCAGGCAGGCGTTGATGCGTTCCAGGCGTTTCTGGCGCAGGTAGTTTTTCGGCGTCAGGCCGGCGTTGCGTTCGAACAGGCCATACAACGAGCGCAAGCTCATGTGCGCCTGGCGCGCCAGCTCTTCGCTGTCGATGTCCTGCTTGAGGTTATTGGCGATGTAATCGGCAATCGCCTCGAAGGTGGCCGTCTGCGAGCCCAGTTCAAGGCGACAGACGTTGGTCTTCATCAGGCTGAGCATCTTGCTGACGATGATTTGCGTGTAATGCTCCTGCACCCGGGGAATCTGCTCGCTGGATTCGGCCTCCTGGCAGATCATCGCCAGCAGGTTGACGAAGCCTTCCAGTTCATTGAGCTGATAACGGTTTTCCAGGAACCGCACGCCCTGCCCCGGATAGCGCCAGCGCTGCTCATCGCAGACGGACTCGAACAAACGGGTGGGGACTTTGAGGATGAATTTTTCGCAATCGGCGGAATACGTCAGGTCCACCGGATCGTCGGGGTTGATCAGCAACAGTTCGCCGGGGGCGAAGTAGTGCTCCTGGCCGTGACCGCGCCACAGGCAGTTGCCGCGCAGCAGCACTTGCAGGTGGTAAATACTCTCCAGCGCACCGGAGGTCACCCGCACACTGGCGCCGTAGCTGATGCGGCACAGGTCGAGACTGGCGAATTTACGATGATCGAGGCTGGCCAGCGGGCGGCCGGCTCGGGGCATGAGGATGCAGTGATTACCGACGTGCTGATTGACGTAGCCGGACACCGCGTAGGGGTCGGCCTGGTCGAATACTCTGCTGCGCTGACTCAACAGTTGAGTTTGCATCATCGGGTCACTCTCGTTGTTATTATGGTTTGCGTCGGGACATTCTAGAACACTGGGTCATTCGCTCGGGATAATCCAGACCGTTAACCGAAACCCCTTGTGGGAGCGGGCTTGCTCGCGAAGGCGGAGTGACAGTCAACATAAGTGTTGAATGTTAAACCGTCTTCGCGAGCAAGCCCGCTCCCACAAGGGGGGTTGCTATCAGTCTTCCAGTGCGCGAACCCGCTCGTGGCGCTGCTGCTCTTCAGGCTGGGCGGTCGACTGCAGGGTGAAATCGAACTCGATTTCGGCAAAACGACCGCTCACACCATGGGCCGCCGCGCGCTGTTGATCGTCGCTGAAAGTGATCTTGGCGATCAGCTCGTCACGGGTGGCGTAGGCGAAATCGTCATGCAGGTATTTCTCACCATCCAGGTTGATCTGGGTGGTCAGGTGGCGATGGTCCGGCGCGGAAATGAAGAAGTGCACGTGCGCCGGGCGCTGGCCATGACGGCCCAGTTGATCGAGCAGTTGCTGGGTCGGACCGTCCGGTGGGCAGCCATAACCCGACGGCACGATGCTGCGGAAACGGTAGCGGCCTTCGGCATCGGTGACGATGCGGCGACGCAGGTTGAAATCCGATTGCGTAGGGTCGAAGTACGAGTAGGTACCACCGGTGTTGGCGTGCCACACGTCGACCACGGCACCGGCCAGGGGCTCGCCAGCGGTGTTGAACACGCGGCCTTGCATGAACAGGGTCACACCCGGGTCGACGCCGTCATCCAGACGGGCTTCGCCTTGGGACAGCGGTGCACCGGCCACGTACAGCGGGCCTTCGATGGTGCGCGGGGTGCCGCCGGACTTGCCGGCCTGCTCGTCTTCGGCGTCCATCAGCAGGTCAAGATAGTGCTCAAGGCCAAGACCGGCCACCACCAGCCCGGCTTCCTGGCGCGCACCCAGCACGTTCAGGTAGTTGACCGCTTTCCAGAACTCTTCCGGGGTCACGGCCAGGTCTTCGATGATGTTCACCGAGTCACGCAGGATGCGGTAGATCAAGGCCTTGGTGCGTGGGCTGCCGGCATCGTTGTGCAGGCCGCTGGCCTCTTCGAGAAATTTCTGGACTTCGGCAGTGTGGGAAATCTTTACGTTCATCAGGGGTTCCTCATCTTGTAATTATTAGCGTAGCGCTGGGCAGGCAGGGCTCAGCGGTCGTCGTCACGGATGGAAGAAGGATGCCGGCACATCGCGTCGATCTCGATGGCCATGTAGGGAAACAGCGGCAGTTGCATCAGCAGGTCATGCAGTTCCTGGACGCTGTCGACATCGAACACGCTGTAGTTGGCATAGTGCCCGGCGATGCGCCACAGGTGACGCCACTTGCCCTGCTCCTGCAGGCGCTGGGCCAGGGCCTTTTCGTCGGCCTTGAGCCTGGCCGCCGCTTCGGGATTCATGTCGACCGGCAGGTTCACGGTCATTTTTACGTGGAACAGCATAATGCTCTCCTCAGGCTTGATGAATAGTCTTGTCGCGACGGAAGAACGCCAGGCGCTCCTCATCCAGGCTCAGGCCCAGGCCCGGCGTGTTGGGGACATGCAGTTCGAAATCGCGATAGACCAGCGGCTCGCTGAGGATGTCCTCGGTCAGCAGCAGCGGGCCGAACAGCTCGGTGTCCCACGCCAGTTTGTTCAGGGTGACAAAGGCATGGGCCGAGGCCATGGTGCCGATTCCGCCTTCGAGCATGGTGCCGCCGTACAGGGCGATCCCGGCCGCTTCGGCGATCGAGGCGGTGCGCAACACGGCGCGTGGGCCGCCGTTCTTGGCGATCTTCAGGGCAAACACCGAGGCCGCGCCTTCACGTGCCAGGTTGAAGGCATCTTCCACGCACTCGATGGATTCGTCGGCCATGATCGGCGCCGGGCTCATGGCATTCAGGCGTGCCATGCCCGCGCGGTTGTTGCGCGAGATCGGCTGTTCGATCAGGTCGATGCCGTTGGTGCCCAGGATTCGGCAGGCGCGCAATGCCACCGCTTCGTCCCAGGCCTGGTTGACGTCGACCCTGACGCTCGCGCGATCGCCGAGGGCTTTCTTGATCGCGATCACGTGGGCCAGGTCGCGATTGACCTCGCCGGCACCGATCTTCAGCTTGAAGATGCGGTGGCGGCGCAGGTCGAGCATTTTTTCCGCTTCGGCGATGTCCTTCTCGGTGTCGCCGCTGGCCAGGGTCCAGGCCACGGGCAGCGAGTCACGCACGCGGCCGCCCAGCAACTCGCTGACCGGCAGGCCCAGGCGTTTGCCCAGGGCGTCGAGCAGCGCGGTTTCCAGGCCGGACTTGGCGAAGGTGTTGCCACGGATGCTGCGCTCGAGGCGCAACATCGCGGCATTCACATTGCTGCTGTCCTGGCCGATCAGCAAAGGCGCGAAGTGTTTGTCGATGTTGGTCTTGATGCTGTCGGGGCTTTCGTTGCCATAGGCCAGGCCACCGATGGTGGTGGATTCGCCGATGCCTTCGATGCCATCGGCACAGCGCACGCGAATCACCACCAGGGTCTGGTTCTGCATGGTGTGCATCGCCAGCTTGTGCGGGCGGATGGTCGGCAGATCGACGATGATCGTCTCGATCGATTCAATGGCTGTAGCAAGCATTTCGATACCCGTCAGGTTCTTGAAGTTCTGAGCCCGATTCTCATACGGCTTTTTCCGGGCGGCCAATATAGAATTGGTCTGGCTTGATACCTTCAAGGTATGCAACCGCTGAAGATCCGGAGGCTCTATGGAACTGCGTCACCTGCGTTACTTTCAGGTGTTGGCTCAAACCCTCAATTTCACCCGCGCCGCCGAACGGCTGCACATCGCCCAGCCGCCCTTGAGCCGACAAATCCAGCAACTGGAAGATGAACTGGGGGTGATGCTGCTCGAGCGCGGCCGGCCGCTGAAGCTGACCGACGCCGGGCGTTTTTTCCATGAGCACTCCACCGCCCTGCTCGACCAGTTGCACAAGGTCTGCGACAACACGCGACGCATTGGCCTGGGGGAAAAGACCTGGCTGGGTATCGGCTTTGCGCCATCGACGCTCTACGGCGTGCTGCCGCAATTGATTCGCCGCTTGCGCAGCGGCGAGCCGCTGGAGCTGGAACTCGGGCTGTCGGAGATGACCACGCTGCAGCAGGTCCAGGCGCTCAAGGCCGGGCGCATCGACGTCGGTTTCGGCCGCATCCGCATCGACGACCCGGCCATCGTCCAGACCGTGCTCACCGAAGACCGCCTGGTGGCCGCCCTGCCCGCCGGTCACCCGTTGCTGGCGGGCCCTGTCAGCCTGCGCGACCTGGCCAAGGAGCCCTTCGTGCTGTACCCCGGCAACCCGCGCCCCAGCTACGCCGACCACGTGATCGCGCTGTTTGAATCCTATGGGGTGAGCATCCACGTGGCGCAATGGACCAACGAGCTGCAGACGGCGATCGGGCTGGTGGGGGCCGGGATAGGCATCACCCTGGTGCCGGCCTCGGTGCAGTTGCTGCACCGCGACGACATCGGTTTCACCCCGCTGCTGGAAGACAACGCCACCTCGCCGATCATTCTCAGTCGGCGGGTGGGCGACGTGTCACCGGGGTTGAACCATTGTTTGCGGGTGATCGACGAACTATTGCCACATACGATCACGCGCGGTGTTTAACCGGCGAAGGCGCGGCGCCCGGCGCTCATCTCGGTGCGCAGTTCACCGATGAAGTCGGAGATGGCCCGCATGCTGGTCAACTGCTCGGTCGATACGCCGGCAAGCATCAGCTTGACTTGCCCGCTGGCGGGATCAAAGACCTCGATCCGCAGCAGCCCGCCGCTCTCCGTGCATTGACAGGCCAGGGGCTTAAAACCGGACTCCAGAATGTTGCAAAGGGCTGAAATGGCGACCATGGCCGTTGCCTCCGTGGCGGGTTGATCAGAACGGATCCAATCAGAATAGATGCGTTTGGCCAAATGTGCGCCAGTCCATTAGTGATATCCACTTCATCAATGACTGTTGTCTTTCCAGATCCAGTTCCAGATCCCCGGTAATTGCGCCGGCTGTGAACTGTCGCGCAGCGTGCGCGCCATGGCGGCCCGTTGCAGCGCGGCGGTGTCGTCGTAAAACGCCATCGGGGCGACGCTCACCCCTGTCGCCCGTGCACTGTCGAGCAGGATCTGCAGGTACTCGCGGGCATGCCGGGCGGTATAGCGATTGAGGTCGTGGAAAGTCACCACCACCGGAATCACCCCATCCACCACCGGTAGCTCGCCGCGGGCAATGCGCTCGCGCACCTCGGACATCGAACGCAGCATATGGGCGCGCCGCCGGGGGCTGGCGTTGAAGCCCCAGATCTTGCCGTCGTTGGCGCTCAGGTCGGTCAGCAGCACATGCAGGCCATGCTGCTGGTAGGCGGCGAACGTGCGTTTGTCGTAGCTCCAGAATGGCGGGCGCAACAGGGTCGGCGGCGCACCGGTGATCGCGGCGATGTCGGCACACCCCTCGTTGAGCGCCTGCTCCAGTTCCTGATCGTCGAGGGAGCGATGATTGGTGTGCGAAGGCGTGGCCGTGTGGAAGGCCAGGATATGCCCGGCATCACGTTCGCGGTGCATGACCGCCCGCCCGATGTCACTGGCGCCGGCCCGTGGGGCGCGGGTCTGGACGAAAAATACCGCCTTGATCCCGGGTTGCACAGGATTGATCGCCAGGCTGTCGAGCACGGTCTCGGTCGGGTTCCAGAAACTCGAGGCGCTGGGCCCGTCGTCGAACGTCAGCAGAAAGCGGATCGGTGGTTGCGCGCGCAAAGCCTGTTCGGTTTGCGGGGTCATTTCGATGGGAGCGGCGATACAGCCCAGCAGACCGACTGCCAGGGTGCACACCGATAGAACCTTGAGCAGCTGTTTCATGTTTCGCCTTGGGGCAGACCCGCACACAGCGGCGGGCCGAGGTTGGATAAGGTACACAGTGTTTGGTTCCGGTGCTCGCCCGGGCGTTGGCTCAGTTCGCCAGGGCCAGCCCGCGATGACGGCATTACGGCCACCATCGCATCGCCAGCAAGCCGGCTCCTACAGCGCTCGGCTGAACGCAGATTGTTCAAACATCTATGCTCAATAATCCAGCCGGAGGGTTCGATCGATGTGTGGACGATTGTCGCAATACCGGGGCATCCACGATTTCGTGGCGGTGCTGAGCATTCCCGATGCCTTGCTCAACCAGGTCGGCGATCAGCCGCTTGGGCGCTACAACGCCGCGCCCACCACCCAGCTCGCGCTGTTGCACCTGGAGAACGACGGCCTGCACGCCGACTCGCAGCGCTGGGGCTGGCGACCGCACTGGGCGAAGGATCGGGCGGCGCCGATCAATGCGCGGGTCGAGAAAGTCGCCCACGGCCCGTACTTTCGAGCGATCTGGCCCCATCGCGCCATCTGCCCGGTGGACAACTGGTTCGAATGGGTCGATGCCGGGGACGGCACCCGGCAACCCTGGCTGATTCGCCGGCGCGACCAGGGGCCGGTCTTCTGTGCGGCGATCGGGCAATTCCCGATGGGCGGTGCAGCCCCGAGGGACGACGACGGCTTTGTCATCATCACCGCCGACAGCGCGGGCGGCATGCTGGACGTGCATGATCGTCGACCGGTGGTGTTCAACGCCGAACTGGCGCGGGAATGGCTGGACCCGGCGACGCCCAGGGAACGTGCCGAGCAGATGGCGCTGCTACAGGGCGAAGACAGTGACGCTTTTGAGTGGTACCGGGTCGACAAGGCGGTGGGCAATGTCAGGAATCAGGGGCCCGGATTGATTGACTCTTTGAAGGAATAACACCTGTAAAAGCATGGCACTTTGATGCTTCCACCGCTTGTCAGACAACGCCATGGTCTTACATACATTTGTCGGCACTGCCGCTAGGATTCGCGCCGTATTGCCGAGTGGCATACCAATTGACCAAAGAGTCAACAATTAAGGAAATCCCATACATCAAGCCTTGCAGAGAACTCAATTGCGCGACGATTTTACAATTGATCAAGTCGCGAGTCTGGCGTGCATTTATCTTACAAAGACAGAGCACTACCAACTCGACTGTTTCATCGGGCAATACATACAGACCCGTAACTTGCTTTCCATTCCCAATATCAAAGAAGTCCTGAGTTCAATACTCGAAAGCTATCCGGGCAAGCCCCCGGTGATGGTCAACGAACTGAACGCCTGGATTGACAGGAAGCTGGGTTATCGGGCCACGCACCCTGATTTCCCGCCGTTGCTGGAATAAACGCAACCCTGTAGGAGCGGGCTTGCTCGCGATGGTCGTCAACGATGACGCGGGGTACCTGATGCCCCGCGGCGTTCTCGAGTTTTTCGCGAGCAAGCTCGCTCCTACACAGTTGCAGTGTTCGCAGGTTGCTTAGAACTTGCGGTCAGGTTCCGACAAATCCTTGCCATCGTCGGGATGTTTCCAGTCCGGAGTCGAACGCTTCTGCTGTTCGATTTCTTCTTCCGTCGGTTCATCCTCGTCTACATCCGGATCCGGTTGTTTTTGCTCTGTTGCCATGTGCTCACCTCTCTTCCTGAAAAGGGATTGGTCATCAACTTGAAGCGTAGAACAATTTCCCGCGCCCGACTTACAGCCACCAACGCAGCAAAAAGAAAAAGCCCATGCTCAACAACATGCTGAGCAGGGTGTTGCGGGTGTACAGCACCAGGCCGACGGCCACCAGCGAACTGATCAGGTAGGGGTTGTCCCATTGCAGGTTCAGTTGCTTGTCCGGCATGAACACGATCGGCCCGCAGATCGCGGTCAGCATGCCCGGCACGGCGAAGCCGAGGAACTGCCGGGCATTGCTGCTCAGGCGCACCGGCAGACGCGGTTCGAGGAACACATAGCGGTTGAGAAACACCAGCACGCCCATGCCGAAAATAACTGCCCAGACCATCATGTGCGTGCTCCATGGAATTTGTTGCAGATAAACCCGGCGGTCATGCCGGCCAGCCCCGACAGCACCAGGGCCGAGCCCCATTGCCAGTAGCTGAACAGCACCGAGCAGAACAGCGAGACCGCGACGCAGACCACGGTCGGCACGTTGCGCACCACCGGGGTGATCAGGGCGATGAAGGTGGCCGCGATGGAGAAGTCCAGCCCCAGGTGTTCCAGGCCCGGAATGCTGCTGCCCAGCACGATGCCCGCCAGGGTGAAGAGGTTCCAGGCGATGTAGAACGTCAGGCCCACACCCAGGGCGTACCAGCGATTGAACTGTTGCCTGTCGTGCTGGCTGACCAGGGCGAACAGTTCATCGGTGAGCAAGAAGCCCAGGCCCGCTCGCCAGCGCCCCGGCAACGGCGAGATCACCGAACGCAGGCTCATGCCGTAGAGCAGATGCTGGGAGGTCAGCAGCAAAGTGGTCAGCAGGATCGAAAAGATCCCGGCCCCGCCCTTGAGCATGCCGATCGCCACCAATTGCGCGGCGCCGGCGAACACGATGCTCGACAAGCCCTGGCCTTGCAGGGGTGTGAGGTTGGCTTCGATGGCCATGGACCCGGCCAGCAAGCCCCAGGGGGCCGTCGCCAGGGATAACGGCATGATCGCCACGGCGCCACGTAAAAACGCGCTGCGCGGCATGAGTGAGTTGGACATAACGCTCTGCAACCAGGGAAAGACCGCAGACTTTGCCAGCAGTCACGGCCGATGGCTTGAACAATCTTGCGCAGTTTGCACTGGCTGCTGCCTCGCTCAACATGACGATGCCGCATTTTCCTGATTGACAAACCACCCGCCGGCTTTTAAAACTGGGCGCCTCATTCAGGGTGTAAACAAAGATGTCCGCAACCTTCAATCTCGACGCTCGTGTCATTGGCTTGACTGCCAAGGCCCAGGCTCGTGTTGCGCGCACCCTCAAATCGAAGAAACAGTCGCTCATGTGACCGGGGCGCGCTGTCCCGTCAGATGAGCTGACAGGACATTGAGCGCGACGGACCACCCGCCCCTTGCTTACCTCCTCCTGCCCTTCTGACGGTGACGAAATCGGTCAACCATCAGGAGAAAGTGAATGTCATCGTTCCAAGGTATCTGGGTTCCCCTCGTTACGCCGTTCCACCATGGCGCCATCGATTTCATCGGTTTGCGCCGGCTGGTCAGCCATCTGCTGGAAAGCGGCGTCGACGGCCTGATTGTCTGTGGCACCACCGGCGAACCGGCGGCCATGGGCAAGCACGAGCAGCTGGCGGTGTTCGATGCGGTGCTGGAGCAGGTGCCGGCTGAGCAGGTGGTCATGGGCCTCGCCGGCAACAACCTGATCGAGCTGCTGCACTTTCAGCAGGAGATTCTCAAGCGCCCGGTGGCCGGCCTGCTGGTGCCGCCGCCCTATTACATCCGGCCGTCCCAGGTCGGGCTCGAAGCATTTTTCCAGACGGTCGCCGATGCCTCCAGCGTACCGCTGATCCTGTACGACATCCCCTACCGCACCGGCGTGACCTTCGACCAGGCGACCTTGCTGAACATCGTCGCCCATGAGCGCATCGTCGCGATCAAGGACTGTGGCGGCAACCTGAACAACACCCTGGCATTGCTGGCCAGCGGCAAGGTCGACGTGCTGTGCGGTGAAGACAACCAGATCTTCAATGCCCTGTGCCTGGGCGCCAAAGGCGCGATTGCCGCGTCGGCGCATGTCCATCCCGATCGTTTCGTGACCTTGTACCGACAAGTTCGCGACCACCAGCTGGCGGCCGCCCGTGCCACGTTCTTCCAGCTGCTGCCGCTGATCCAGAGCCTGTTCATCGAACCCAATCCCGCGCCGGTGAAAACCGCGCTGGGCCTGCAAGGCTTGATCGGCGATGAGCTGCGCGCGCCGATGCAACGCAGCAGCGAGGCCATGGTCACGCGTTTGAAGGAGGTGCTCGGCGCGCTGGCCAGCGACAATCGATAGAGCGCCAGGCCGCCGCCCGCGTACCATGGTGCGATTGGACCGACGCGCCAGGAGGTCGACATGCTCTACCGAATCGCCGCCGACGGCCTGGTGCTGTTGCACCTGGCGTTCATTGTGTTCGTGGTGGGCGGCGGGCTGCTGGTCCTCAAATGGCCGCGCCTGATGCTGTGGCACCTGCCTGCCGCCACCTGGGGCGTGGCGGTGGAGCTGTTCCACCTGCCCTGCCCGCTGACACGCTGGGAAAACAGCATGCGCCAGGCCGCAGGGGAAACGGGCTACGGCGCTGGCTTCATCGAACACTACGTGTGGCCGATCATTTACCCGGCAGGGCTGACGCCGGCCATCCAGCTCGGACTGGGCGGTGCGGTACTGCTGGTTAACGTACTGGTCTATCTTCGATTGATCCGGCACAGGAAACGCCGACTGTAACGCCTACGGCAAACACGAGGACCCGGTCCATGCTGTCGACTGAAGACCTGACGCTGCTGCAAGCGATCCGCGAGACCGGCAGCCTGTCGCGGGCCGCCGCCTACCTCGGCAAGGCGCCCTCGACGGTGTCCTATGCCGCGCGGCAACTGGAAGAACGCTTCGATGCCCTGCTGTTCGATCGCCGGCGCTACCGCCTGCAACTCACCCCGGCGGGTGAATTGCTGGTCAACGAGGCGGCGCGCCTGATGCAGGACGTAGCTACCCAGGCACCGGGTTGGCTCGTTACTGAGCAATGGCTCGCTGGTTGAAAAGCAGATGGCGGACCCGCGCGAGCCGAACATCCTGTATGCCGGCTGGCGCGGTGATCACGACGGGCGTGCTTTGGGCTGGTGGCTGGAAAAGCTCAAGCATTCCTATCTGTGCACCCGGCTGGTACAGGGCAGCGACCGCTTAGCCTGAGCCTCAGTTGGCAATCACGCTCATGTTGCGCCCGCTGGCCTTGGCCACGTACAGCGCCTTGTCGGCCGCGCCGATCAGCTCGCCGGTCTGGGCTTGCGACGCCGGATCGTACCCGCAGACCCCCACGCTGACCGTGACCTTGCCATCCGGACTTTCACTGTGCGGCAAGCTGGCGGCCTGCACCGCATGGCGGATTTTCTCCGCCAGCAGGAAAGCGCCGACGTAGTCAGTCCCCGGCAGCACCACGGCAAACTCCTCGCCGCCGAAACGCGCAGCCAGATCGCCAGGGCGCTTGATGTGCTCGGTAATGATCCCGGCGATCTTGCGCAGGCACTCATCGCCGGCCAGGTGGCCATAACGATCGTTGAAAGGCTTGAAGTGATCGACATCGATCATCAGCAGCGCCAGTCCCGACACGTTGTGGCGGGCGCGGCTCATTTCCGCCTGGATGAACAGGTCGAACTGGCGTCGATTGGCCAGGCCCGTGAGCGCGTCCTCCAGCGCCAGCAACTCAAGGTTGCGATTGAGCTCCAGCAGCCGCTCCTGTGTGCCGAGCAATTCGCCCTGGATGCGGTCCTGCTTCTTCATCAACCGGATCAGGCGATAGCCGAGCACCCCCAGTCCCCCGAGCAGCAACGCGACGATGCCCGCACTGAGCAAGGACTCCTGGCGCCAGCTGGCCAAGACTTCATCCTTGTTCAGCGCGGTAAAGACGATCAGCGGATACCCCTCGACCCGGCGAAAGCCCACGACTCGCTCGACGCCATCCACGATCGATCGCATCGTTGCCGTCCCCGAACTGCCCTGTGGCAACAGCCGGGTGAACAAGGGGCTCCTGGCCAGGCTGGTGCCGATCTCCGCCTCGTGGAACGGCCGGCGCACGACGATGCTGGCATCGTCGGCGATCAGGTTGATCACGCCGTTCTTGCCCATGTCGATGCCGTCGTAAAGCTGCAGGAAATGGCTGAGGTAGATCGTGGCCAGGGCCACGCCGGCAAAACGGCCGTCCGGATAATTGATCCGCCGTGACACCGTCATGATCCATTCGCCGCTGGAGCGGCTCTTGATCGATGGGCCGATGTGCGGGCCGCGGTCGGGATGGTCGCGATGATAGATGAAGTACTCACGGTCGGAGTTGTTCGCGCCCCCCACCTCGGCACCATTGGAGTTGGCGATCCACTTGCCGGTTTCGTCATAGACGAACAGCCCATGGAGCTGACGCAACTCACTGCGCTGGGCGCGCAGCAAGCGTTGCAGGCGATCGAGCCGGCCCTGTTCGATGCCGTCGTTCTCCAGGCGATCGACCAGGGTGAACAGCAGCGTGTCGGCTTGCTTGATCGACGCCTGTGCCTGGGAGGCCAGGGTCTGCGCAAGGTTGGACATCGCCACTTCCTTGTCATGCAGATGGTACTGGCGCGAGCTCCAGGTTTCCCAGCTCACGATCACTACCATCGACAGGCAGACGGCGATCAAGAGGGTCACGGCAGAACGGGTCTTGAGCCTGGCGAGCCCCTGCCGGTTTTGTTCTGTCCGATCGTGAATGGACGGATGCCTCATGACGTTCGCTCCTTGAATCGAGTTGAAAGGCCTTGCCTGCTGCTCCATGGGTTTATTGCGCTGCCCGCTTCAGTGAGTCCAGCCAGGCCGGGTCCAGTCGCGTCTGGAGGGTGTCGATACCCAGCGCCTGCATCCGCGCCTCATGCTGCTGCATTTCCCGGTGCAATTGCGCATCATCGCTGGAGTTACCGTCCAGTTGATGCATCTGGCTCAATCCCAGGTGATAGAAGCGCAACAGCTTCATGGCGTCCGGATCCCCCGCCTCCACGGCGGCCTTGAGGTGGTGCATGACGTTGGTGATGCTCATCAGGCTGCGCTTGAGCTGCCAGCTGTAGACCGCCGGTGCCATCCATTCCTGATGCCAGAACAGCTTGCGCATCAACCCGGCCATGATCAATACCGCGGCAAACACTCCGCCGATGTTGAAGCGCAGGTTGTCCCCACCGGGCTCGCCGAACAAAGTCACCGCCGCGGTGGACAGGGCCATCGCCAGCGCCAGGAAGATCAGCGCGATCATCACCGTGCTGCGCCGCGTCCGTTGCCGATAGTCGTCGGCGTTCATCGGCTGGATTTCGAACATGACGTCGGGATTCCTTGGCTTCAATGGTAAAAAGGCTCGCAGGACAAAAAGACCGCGGGTCATTATCGCCTCTGCGACGGATTTAGCTATGCTGGGGCTCCTTTTCATCTATACATCATCAAAAGGAGGACGTGGCGAGACCGCGCAGTTCGTGCCATCTTCTTTCATGGATACTCTCTATTCGGATGCCATTCGTTGTTTGCGCGTGAATGACATCGTTTTAAGGATCATTGAATGACCCAACGACAAGTAATCAATGCTTCGGTCAGCCCGAAAGGCAGCCTGGAAACACTCTCTCAACGGGAAGTCCAGCAACTGAGCGAAGCCGGATCCGGCAGCACCTACGACATCTTCCGCCAGTGCGCCCTGGCCATCCTCAACACCGGCGCCCACGTCGATAACGCCAAGACCATCCTCGAAGCCTACAAGGACTTCGAAATCCGCATCCACCAGCAAGACCGCGGCGTACGCCTGGAACTGCTGAACGCCCCGGCCGACGCCTTCGTCGACGGTGAAATGATTGCCAGCACCCGTGAAATGCTGTTCAGCGCCCTGCGCGACATCGTCTACACCGAAAACGAACTCGACAGCCAACGCATCGACCTGAGCACCTCCCAGGGCATCAGCGACTACGTCTTCCACCTGCTGCGCAACGCCCGCACCCTGCGCCCTGGCGTCGAGCCAAAGATCGTGGTGTGCTGGGGCGGTCACTCGATCAACACCGAAGAATACAAATACACCAAGAAAGTCGGCCACGAACTGGGCCTGCGCAGCCTGGACGTGTGCACCGGTTGCGGCCCCGGCGTGATGAAAGGCCCGATGAAAGGCGCCACCATCGCCCATGCCAAGCAGCGCATCCACGGCGGGCGCTACCTGGGCCTGACTGAACCCGGGATCATCGCTGCCGAAGCACCGAACCCGATCGTCAACGAACTGGTGATCCTGCCGGACATCGAGAAGCGCCTGGAAGCCTTCGTCCGCGTCGGACACGGCATCATCATCTTCCCCGGCGGTGCCGGCACCGCCGAAGAGTTCCTGTACCTGCTCGGCATCCTGATGCATCCGGACAACCAGGGCCTGCCCTTCCCGGTCATCCTCACCGGGCCGAAACATGCCGCGCCCTACCTCGAACAGCTCGACGCGTTCGTCGGCGCCACCCTGGGCGAGGCCGCCAAGAAGCACTACCAGATCATCATCGACAACCCGGCGGAAGTCGCCCGGCAGATGACCCAGGGCCTCAAGGCGGTCAAACAGTTCCGTCGCGAACGCAACGACGCGTTCCATTTCAACTGGCTGCTGAAGATCGACGAAGGTTTCCAGCGCCCCTTCGACCCGACCCACGAAAACATGGCCAACCTCAAGCTGAGCCGCGACCTGCCGGCCCACGAACTGGCCGCCAACCTGCGCCGCGCGTTCTCCGGCATCGTCGCCGGCAACGTCAAGGACAAGGGCATCCGCCTGATCGAAAAACACGGCCCGTACCAGATCCGTGGTGACGCGGCCGTCATGCAGCCGCTGGACCAACTGCTCAAGGCCTTCGTCGCCCAGCACCGGATGAAACTGCCGGGTGGGGCGGCTTATGTGCCGTGTTATCGAGTGGTTGCGTGATCAAGTTGATGTAAATTGTTAAACGCGAGCCGAAGCCAAATGCTTCGGCTTGTTGTTTCCAGGATCAGCCGCTGCGGTGCATCTGTCTGACAGGCGACCACTCTCTCGCGGCCGTACCCGATCTACTGTGGGAGCCGGCCTGCCGGCGATGGCGTCCTGAGAGCCGACGATTGTCTGTCAGGTGTACTTAGTCAACAAATAATAGGTCGTCTTTCAGGCCGCCATCGCCGGCAGGCCAGCTCCCACAATGGGTTGGTTACAGCCGTGAGTGATTAGTTGGCTGTAAGGCCGTCATCGATGCGATGCGGCGACCAGACAAGCCAGCGTCTACAAAATGTATGGTTGGCCCAGCGGCCGGCAACGACAAAAAAAGAGGATCGACCGATGGACCACGTCAACCACATCCTGATCGTCGACGACGACCGTGAAATTCGCGAACTGGTCGGCAACTACCTGAAGAAAAACGGCCTGCGCACCACCGTGGTTCCCGACGGCCGGCACATGCGCAGCTTCCTCGAAAGCAACCAGGTCGACCTGATCGTGCTCGACATCATGCTCCCCGGCGACGACGGCCTGGTCCTGTGCCGCGAACTGCGCGCGGGCAAGCACAAGGCCACGCCGATCCTGATGCTCACCGCACGCAATGACGAAACCGACCGCATCCTCGGTCTGGAAATGGGCGCCGACGACTACCTGACCAAACCCTTCGCCGCCCGTGAACTGCTGGCACGGATCAATGCCGTGCTGCGCCGTACCCGCATGCTGCCACCCAACCTGCTGATCAGCGAAAGCGGGCGGATGCTCGGCTTCGGTCGCTGGCGCCTGGACACCACCGCCCGTCACCTGCTGGACGAAGACGATACCCTGGTGGCCCTCAGTGGCGCCGAATACCGGCTGCTGCGGGTATTCCTCGATCATCCGCAACGGGTGCTCAGTCGCGACCAGTTGCTCAACCTGACCCAGGGCCGCGACGCCGACCTGTTCGACCGCTCGATCGACTTGCTGGTCAGCCGCCTGCGCCAACGGCTCAAGGACGACTCCCGGGAACCGACCTACATCAAGACCGTGCGCAGCGAAGGCTACGTATTCTCCTACCCGGTGGAAATGCTCGATGCGCACAGTTGATGGGGATCTTTGCGCAGGTTTGTATCCGTTTGTATAGAAACCCGGTCTGGATACGCACAAGCCCATTTCGGACCGTTCAGGCACACATCAGCGATACACCGAAATATCAGCGCTACTGATCGCGGTCTCCAAAACAACAGATATCCATTGTGGGAGCGAGCTTGCTCGCGATGACGGCGTGTCAGTCAACATCATTATCGACTGACCGGTCCCCATCGCGAGCAAGCTCGCTCACACAGTTTTCGTACAAGGATCACTGTTCTCGATAACGACTATGCGTACAGGTGTTTTTTCATCGCGATGCTCCAGCCCTACAGTGGCCACATCTTCTTCCCACGCTCTGGAGCATCATCATGAAAAGCATCATCGGTATCGGCTTCGCCCTTGCGGTTCTTGGCAGCACTGGCGCCATCGCCGCCCCACACGCCACCTCCCCCATCGTTGCAGCGGTGAAAGTCAGCCAACCGGCCTCACAGAACATGAACACCGTCAGCGCTGACCACAAAGACAAACTCTACGTCGCGGAAAACCGTCCTGAGTTCGGCTCCAAATATCAGCGTTATTGATCAACGGCCTTGGGCTGCCTGAAACAGGAAACCCCGCCAATTGCGGGGTTTCTTCATTTGCGCAACCTTTACGGCGATGCCAGACGCGCGGCCAACGCCTTGGCCTGACTGGCCACGTCCGTCACGGCGGTGCTCTCCCACCACATCCCGCGCAACGGTGGCCCCATGGCAAACAAGCGGCTGGCAGCCTGGCCATCGGCATCCAGCACCGCGCCGTCGACCTTTGCGGCGATGCCGAGTGCCAGGTGTCCCGGCTGGATCAGCCCGCGCGCCAGCAGTTGCCGGGGCAGCGGTCGAGCCACCCGACGCCAGTCGTATTCGATGCCGCTGGAGTTGATCAACGCCGCGCCACTGACCACCACCGTTTGCCCTTCGCCCCGACGGCGGATACGAATACTCACTGCTTGACCCAAAGAAGGTTCCAGCCCTTTGAACGACGCCGCCTGAATCCGCAACCGTCCTTCCCCGTGCAAGCGCTCCACCAGCTCGGCGCTCAGCGGCGGCGAGCGATGGTGATGGCTTTCCCACCACGGCCGGACATGCCTGACGAACTGACGGCGTTGCACGTCGCTGGCCTGGTTCCACAAGCGCCCGATGTGCGCCCGCACCGTGTCCAGTGGGGCCTGCCAATCGATGCCCTGGTCGATGGCGTCGCGGCAATGTCGGCGCAATTCACGTACCAGCTGTCGCGGCGTGCGAATGCTCGGGTCCTCGGCGAGGAAATCGACCCAGGCCGGTGGCTGGCGCCGCACATGGGGCAGCAGGCCGTGACGGGAAAACACTTCGATCGGCCCGCGATGACCGGCCTGTTCCAGCGACACCACGGCATCGACCATGGTCAGGCCCGAGCCGATGATCAGCACCGTCGACTGCGGATCGAGCTGCTGCATCGCCGCCACATCCCACGGGTCGAGCGCCGCCGCGTTCAAGCCGCTGGACTCAGTCTGCGGTGTGCGCGCAGCCGGGAACATGCCCGTCGCGAGCACGGCAAAAGAGCCCTGCAGTCGCTGGCCGTCGCTCAAGGTCAAGTGCACCGACTGCGGATCGGTTTGCAGATCAACCACCTCGGCCCGCACATGCTCGACCGTTGAGCCGCTCAATGCCCCCACCGCTTGCGCCTCGGCCAGGCGTTGCTGCACATACAGGCCGAAAATCCCCCGCGGCGGGAACAGTTCACTGATGGGTACATGCTGCTCATCCGACTCCGGCCAGCCACCGGCCGCAATGTAGTCGGTCAGCCAATGTGTCAGGTCATCGGCATTGTCCGGGTCGACGCTCATGCGCGCCGCGTTGCCGTTGAGCGTATGCCCCAGCTCCACGGCGCTGTAGGCCTCGCCGCGCCCCAGCTCGGCGCGCGGTTCGATCACCAGCACCTGGCGCTTGCCCGGCAGGCGCAACAACTGCGCCGCCAGCATCGCGCCGCTGAGGCCGCCGCCGATGATCAGGATGTCTGCGTGACGGATGGCGTCAGTCGCCTGGCCGTTTCGGGTTTCACTCATGCCGTTCTCACTGATCAGTGTTTATCCTCGACGATAATAGGCGCCAAACCCATGGAAGGCTCATCGAGCAGTACCAAAGTAGGATGCGTCGGTCGAGGTCATGGATGTTCAACCCACAGGCGTCGGCGCCAGGAGCCTCGGTCCAATGTGGGAGCGGGCTTGCTCGCGAAGAGGCCGGCACATCCAACATCGTTTTCGTCTGTCACACCGCTTTCGCGAGCAAGCCCGCTCCCACAGGGGGTTTGAGGCGACCACAGAATTTGTGAACGACTCAGGAACCTGTAGGAGCCGGCTTGCTGGCGATGGCTCGGCCCCCCACAGTCCCGGCGACTGGCCAACAGTCAGATCACCACGTTACGCACAAACCGCACCGCCACCGGCCCATCGTTGCGATAGGAGTGGGGCTGGTTACTGGCGAACATGAAGAACTCGCCAGCGGCGATCTTGTGCGGCACATCGCCGACCATCACCGTCAGGCAGCCTTCGAAGACGTAGAACTGTTCGCTCCAGCCATCGGCGTCCGGCTCCGAGGGGTAATGCTCGCCCGGTTCGAGGCGCCATTCCCAGAGTTCGACTTCACGGCTGGCGTTGGCCTTGGCCAGCAGCACCGCCTTGCTGCCGGGGATCGTACCGGCCCAGGCCAGCTCGTTGATGCGGCTGTGGTCGCGCACATCGGGGGCCTGGATCAGGTCGCTGAAGGCCACATCCAGTGCTTCGGCCACCCGGTCAAGGGTGGTCAGGCTGACGTTCTTTTCGCCGGCCTCGATGGCCACCAGCATCCGCCGGCTGACCCCGGATTTTTCCGCCAACGCGGTCTGGCTCATGTCGGCGGCATGGCGCAACCGACGAATGTTCTGGCTGACGTGCTGCAGGACCGAAGCCCGGGGCGAGGAATCTTTGTGCACTATATTGCTCACTTGGTGGTGTTGCGCAGTATACTGCCCAACTTGCGACGCATTGTGCGTCCCCCTCATATAGTGTGCAAGATCATGACGTCGGCGAACTCCTCCCAGGCTTCCTCCCGTTTCCTGCGGCTCAGCAAGGCCGAATGCGTGCTGGTGCTGATCACCATGGTCTGGGGCGGCACCTTTTTGCTGGTCCAGCATGCGATGACCGTCAGCGGCCCGATGTTTTTTGTCGGCCTGCGCTTTGCCGCCGCCGCGATCATCGTCGCCCTGTTCTCCTGGCGCAGCCTGCGCCAATTGACCCTGTTCGAACTCAAGGCCGGGGCCTTTATCGGCGTGGCGATCATGCTCGGTTACGGCTTGCAGACGGTGGGGTTGCAGAGCATCCCCAGCAGCCAGTCGGCATTCATCACCGCGTTGTACGTACCCTTTGTGCCGCTGCTGCAATGGCTGGTGCTGGGACGTCGTCCTGGGCTGATGCCCAGCATCGGGATCATGCTGGCGTTTACCGGGTTGATGTTGCTGTCGGGGCCTTCCGGCGCGGCGCTGAACTTCAGCCCCGGTGAAATCGCCACGTTGATCAGCGCCATTGCCATTGCGGCCGAGATCATCTTGATCAGCAACTTTGCCGGCCAGGTCGATGTGAAACGGGTGACGGTGGTGCAATTGGCGGTGACGTCGCTGCTGTCGTTCCTGATGGTGGTGCCGACCCAGGAACACATTCCAGACTTCTCCTGGCTGCTGTTGTGCAGTGCGCTGGGATTGGGCGCGGCGAGTGCGGCGATCCAGGTGGCGATGAACTGGGCGCAGAAGAGTGTTTCGCCGACCCGGGCGACCTTGATCTATGCCGGCGAGCCGGTGTGGGCCGGAATTGTCGGGCGGATCGCCGGGGAGCGGCTGCCGGCGATTGCGTTGCTCGGTGCGGGGTTGATCGTGGCGGCGGTGATTGTCAGTGAGTTGAAGACCAAGGGTAAGGCCGTTGTTATTGAGGAAGAGTTGGAGCGGGAAACCCAGGGTTGAACCGCAATATTTGCGGCGTTTGATAAACAGCTTTCGCGAGCAAGCCCGCTCCCACATTTGGAACGCGTTTCACCCTGTGGGAGCGGGCTTGCTCGCGAAGGGGCCAGACCTGCTGATTACCACCCTTCGAAACAATGATAAACAAGACTTTTCCGTCTACCTTGTAGGATTCTGCGACAGCTTGGCGTTTGGCGATCCGGGAGCTGGCACGTATGATGCTTCATAAACTTCCGCAGATTAGAAGCCTATGTCCCTGATAGTTCTACTGCTTCTGCCTTTTTTAGGCAGCTGTCTGGCAGCGGTGCTGCCACACAACGCGCGTAATACCGAATCACTTCTGGCGGGCCTGGTTGCCTTGATTGGCACTGTCCAGGTTGCACTCCTGTACCCGCAAATCGCCCATGGCGGCGTGATCCGCGAAGAATTCTTCTGGCTGCCGAGCCTGGGCCTGAACTTCGTCCTGCGCATGGATGGCTTCGCCTGGCTGTTCTCGATGCTGGTGCTGGGCATCGGCACGCTGGTGTCGCTGTACGCCCGCTACTACATGTCGCCGGACGATCCGGTGCCGCGGTTCTTCGCGTTTTTCCTGGCGTTCATGGGCGCCATGCTCGGGCTGGTGATCTCCGGCAATTTGATCCAGATCGTGTTTTTCTGGGAACTGACCAGCCTTTTCTCGTTCCTGTTGATCGGCTACTGGCACCACCGCGCCGACGCCCGACGCGGCGCGTACATGGCGCTGATGGTCACCGGCGCGGGTGGCCTGTGCCTGCTGGCGGGGGTCATGCTGCTTGGCCATGTGGTCGGCAGCTATGACCTGGACAAGGTCCTGGCCGCCGGCGACATGATTCGCGCACATGCCCTCTACCCCATCCTGCTACCCCTGATCCTGATCGGCGCACTGAGCAAAAGTGCGCAATTCCCCTTCCACTTCTGGCTGCCCCACGCCATGGCCGCGCCGACACCGGTATCGGCCTATCTGCACTCGGCGACCATGGTCAAGGCCGGGGTGTTCCTGCTGGCCCGGCTGTGGCCGTCGCTGTCCGGCAGCGAAGAATGGTTCTACATCGTCAGCGGCGCCGGCGCCTGCACCCTGTTGCTCGGCGCCTATTGCGCGATGTTCCAGAACGACCTCAAGGGCCTGCTGGCCTACTCGACCATCAGCCACCTGGGCCTGATCACCCTGCTGCTGGGCCTCAACAGCCCGCTGGCCGCCGTGGCCGCGGTGTTCCACATCCTCAACCATGCCACCTTCAAGGCCTCGCTGTTCATGGCCGCCGGGATCATCGACCACGAAAGCGGCACCCGTGATATCCGCAGGCTCAGTGGCCTGTTCAAACTGATTCCGTTCACCGCGACCCTGGCCATGGTCGCCAGCGCCTCGATGGCCGGGGTACCGCTGCTCAACGGCTTCCTGTCCAAGGAGATGTTCTTCGCCGAGACCGTGTTCATCAACGCCACGGCCTGGATCGAAGCCACCCTGCCGATCGTTGCGACCATCGCCGGGACCTTCAGCGTCGCCTACTCCCTGCGCTTTACCGTGGACGTGTTCTTCGGCCCGACCGCCACCGACCTGCCCCACACGCCCCACGAGCCGCCGCGCTGGATGCGTGCGCCGGTCGAGCTGCTGGTGTTCACCTGCCTGGTGGTGGGGATCTTCCCGGCGCAAGTGGTCGGCCCGTTGCTCGCTGCCGCTGCGCAGCCGGTGGTGGGCGGCACCCTGCCGGAGTACAGCCTGGCGATCTGGCACGGCCTGAACGCGCCGATGATCATGAGCCTGGTCGCCATGTCCGGCGGCATCCTCTTGTACCTGCTGCTGCGCAATCAGCTCAAGCGCGGACGTTTCCGTTACCCACCGCTGATTGGCCGGTTCAACGGCAAGCGTCTGTTCGAACGCCTGCTGGTGATCAAGATGCGCCTGGCCCGGCGTCTTGAGCGACGGATCAGCACCCGGCGCCTGCAAACCCAATTGTTCCTGATGGTGCTCGCCGCCGTGCTGGCCGGGTTGATCCCGATGCTGCACAGCAGCCTGCATTGGGGTGATCGGCCGAAGATTCCGGGCTCGATCGTGTTCGTCATCCTCTGGCTACTGGCGATTGCCTGCGCCCTCGGTGCCGCGTACCAGGCCAAGTATCACCGTCTGGCCGCCCTGACCATGGTCAGCGTCTGCGGCCTGATGACCTGCGTGACCTTCGTCTGGTTCTCGGCCCCGGACCTGGCATTGACGCAACTGGTGGTTGAAGTGGTGACCACGGTGCTGATCCTGCTGGGCCTGCGCTGGCTGCCACGGCGGATCGAAGAGGTCTCGCCACTGCCGAGCAGCCTGCGCAAGGCGCGCATCCGCCGTATCCGCGACCTGCTGCTGTCGGCCGTAGTCGGCGGCGGCATGGCGTTGCTGGCCTATGCGATGCTGACCCGGCAGACGCCAAACGACATCTCCTCTTTCTACCTAAGCCGCGCCCTGCCCGAGGGCGGCGGCAGCAACGTGGTCAATGTGATGCTCGTGGACTTCCGCGGCTTCGACACCCTGGGTGAAATCACCGTGCTGGTGGCGGTGGCCCTGACCGTGTTCGCCCTGCTGCGACGTTTCCGCCCGCCGAAAGAAAGCATGCAGCTGCCAGCCCAACAGCGCTTGCTCGCGCCCGACGTGGTCACCGACCTGGTCAACCCGCGCCACGCCAGCGACACCGCGCTCGGTTTCATGATGGTCCCGGCGGTGCTGGTGCGCCTGCTGCTGCCGGTTGCGCTGGTGATCTCGTTCTACCTGTTCATGCGCGGCCACAACCAACCGGGCGGCGGTTTTGTCGCGGGCCTGGTGATGTCGGTGGCGTTCATCCTGCAATACATGGTCGCCGGCACCCAGTGGGTCGAAGCGCAGATGAGCCTGCGTCCGCTGCGCTGGATGAGCGTCGGCCTGCTGTTCGCCACCGTCACCGGCCTCGGCGCGATGGTCGTCGGCTATCCGTTCCTGACCACCCACACCTGGCACTTCGAGCTGCCGTTGCTGGGTGACATTCACATCGCCAGCGCCCTGTTCTTCGACGTTGGCGTGTACGCCGTGGTGGTCGGTTCGACGCTGTTGATCCTCACCGCCCTCGCCCACCAATCGGTACGGGGCCACAAGACCGCGGCCCAGCCAAAACCCGCCGTCATGAAGGAGGCTGTCTGATGGAAGAAGTCATTGCCATCGCCATCGGCGTCCTGGCCGCGTCCGGCGTCTGGCTCATCCTGCGTCCAAGGACGTTCCAAGTGGTCATGGGCCTGTGCCTGCTGTCGTATGGCGTCAACCTGTTCATCTTCAGCATGGGCAGCCTGTTCATCGGCAAGGAGCCGATCATCAAGGACGGCGTGCCGCAGGACCTGCTGCACTACACCGACCCGCTGCCGCAAGCGCTGGTGCTGACCGCGATCGTCATCAGTTTCGCCATGACCGCGCTGTTCCTGGTGGTCTTGCTGGCCTCCCGGGGCCTGACCGGCACCGACCATGTGGATGGCCGGGAGCCTAAGGAATGAATCCGTTGTCGCACCTGATCGTCGCGCCCATCCTCCTGCCGCTGCTGACCGCCGCGATCATGCTGATGCTCGGCGAGAAACACCGCCCGCTCAAGGCGAAAATCAATCTGTTCTCCAGCCTGCTCGGGCTCGGTATTTCCGTCGTGCTGCTGCAATGGACGCAAAGCACCGGCATCGCCGGCTCCATCGGCGTGTACCTGCCCGGCAACTGGCAAGTGCCGTTCGGCCTGGTGCTGGTGGTCGATCGTCTGTCGGCGTTGATGCTGGTGCTGACCGGCATCATCGGCGTCTGTGCCCTGCTGTTCGCCATGGCGCGCTGGGACAGTGCCGGTTCGAGCTTCCACGCGCTGTTCCAGATCCAGTTGATGGGCCTGTACGGCGCCTTCCTCACGGCGGACCTGTTCAACCTGTTCGTGTTTTTCGAAGTGCTGCTGGCCGCGTCCTACGGCCTGATGCTGCATGGCTCGGGGCGGGCGCGGGTATCGTCGGGGTTGCACTACATCTCGATCAACCTGCTGGCATCGACCCTGTTCCTGATCGGCGCGGCGCTGATCTACGGCGTCACCGGCACCCTGAACATGGCCGACCTGGCGCTGAAGATCCCGCTGGTGCCGGAGGCCGATCGCGGCCTGCTGCACGCGGGCGCGGGCATCCTGGCGGTGGCGTTCCTGGCCAAGGCCGGGATGTGGCCGCTGAATTTCTGGCTGGTGCCGGCTTACTCCTCGGCCAGCGCGCCGGTGGCAGCTATGTTCGCGATCATGACCAAGGTCGGCATCTACACCTTGCTGCGCCTGTGGACCCTGCTGTTTTCCGGTCAGGCCGGCGCCTCGGCCTACTTCGGTGGCGACTGGCTGATCTACGGCGGCATGGCCACCATCGTCTGCGCGGCCCTGGCGATCCTCGCGGCGCAACGCCTGGAACGCATGGCCAGCCTGAGCATCCTGGTGTCGGCGGGGATCCTGCTGTCGGCCATCGGCTTCGCCCAGCCCAACCTGATCGGTGCGGCCCTGTTCTATGTGGTCAGCTCGACCCTGGCGCTGAGCGCGCTGTTCCTGCTGGCGGAGTTGATCGAACGTTCGCGCTCGGCCAACGAAATCCCCCTGGAGGATGAAAACGAAATGCTGCCACGGCCGCTGGAGTCGTTGCATCCGGTCAAGGGCATCAACCTCGACGACGACCAGAAAGCCGTGGTTGGCCAGGTGATCCCCTGGACCATGGCGTTCCTCGGCCTGAGCTTCATCGCCTGCGCCCTGTTGATCATCGGCATGCCGCCGCTTTCCGGGTTCATCGGCAAGCTCAGCCTGCTCAGCGCCCTGCTCAACCCGATGGGCCTGGGCAACGGCAGCGACGCGCCGGTCTCGAATGCCGCCTGGGGCTTGTTGGCGTTGCTGATTCTCTCGGGACTGGCGTCGCTGATCGCCTTTTCCCGTGTGGGCATCCAGCGTTTCTGGACCCCGGCAGAACGCCCCTCGCCTGTGCTGCGGCGCCTGGAATGCTTACCGATTTTCGCCCTGCTGGGCCTGAGCATCCTGCTGACGTTCAAGGCAGAACCGCTGTTGCGCTACACACAAGCGGCGGCCAATGCCCTGAACAACCCGCAGCAGTATGTGATGGCCGTGCTCGGCACCCGTGCGGTGCCAAGCCCTGAGGCCAAGGCGGCGTTGCTGGAGGTGCAACCATGAAGCGCCTGTTGCCTGCGCCGTGGCTATCGCTGGCCCTGTGGCTGTTGTGGTTGCTGCTGAACCTGTCGCTGAGCCCCGGCAACTTGCTGTTGGGTGCCCTGCTGGGGTTTTGCGCGCCGTTGATGATGCGCAAGCTGCGCCCGCTGCCGATCCGTATCCGCCGGCCCGGGGTGATCCTGCGCCTGTTCCTGCTGGTCGGTCGCGATGTGGTGGTATCCAACCTGGCGGTCGCCGTTGGCGTGCTCACTGCTGGCCGCCGACCACCGCGTTCGGCGTTCATCAAGGTACCGTTGGACCTGCGCGACGCCAACGGCCTGGCCGCGCTGTCGATGATCTGCACGGTGGTGCCCGGCACCGTCTGGTCGGAACTGGCGCTGGACCGCAGCATCCTGCTGCTGCACGTCTTCGACCTGGATGATGAAGCGCTGTTCATCCAGCACTTCAAGGCGACCTACGAGCGCCCCCTGATGGAGATCTTCGAATGAGCAGCTTGCTGTCGAACGCGATCCTGCTGAGCCTGTTCCTGTTTTGCGTGGCAATGATCCTGACCCTGATCCGCCTGTTCAAGGGACCGTCGGCCCAGGACCGGGTCCTGGCCCTGGACTACCTGTACATCGTGGCGATGCTGATGATGCTGACGCTGGGCATTCGTTATGCCAGTGACACTTACTTCGAGGCCGCGTTGCTGATCGCGCTGTTCGGCTTCGTCGGCTCGTTCGCCCTGGCCAAATTCCTCCTGCGTGGCGAGGTGATCGAATGAATGCGCATTTGTCCCTGTGGGTCGAAATACCCGTGGCCATCCTGCTGGTGCTCGGCAGCCTGTTTGCCCTGGTGGGCGCCATCGGCCTGGTGCGGATGAAGGATTACTTCCAACGCATGCACCCACCGGCCCTGGCCTCGACCCTGGGCGCCTGGTGCGTGGCCCTGGCCTCGATCATCTTCTTTTCGGCGCTCAAGTCAGGGCCGGTCCTGCATGCCTGGCTGATTCCGATCCTGCTGGCGATTACTGTGCCGGTGACCACATTGCTGTTGGCCCGGGCGGCGTTGTTTCGCAAGCGCATGGCTGGGGATGATGTGCCGGCGGAGGTGTCGAGTCGGCGTACGGAAAGTGGGTGACCGCGTGCACCTCCTGTAGGAGCGAGCTTGCTCGCGAAAAACCCGAGAGCACCGCGGGGTGTCAGGCTCCCCGCGTCATCGTTGACCTCCATCGCTCGGTCAACAAACAATAGGTCGTCTGTCAGGACGCTATCGCCGGCAGGCCGGCTCCCACAGTAGATCGGGCATGGCCGCGAGAAATGGGTTTCAGACCCACGCCACCGCCAACAACCCCGCCCCAAGCAAGACACACAACGGCGAGTAGACCCAGGTGTCCAGCCGCGCAAACCGCGAACCCTTGACCTCCTTGAAAAACCCCACCAGCTCCGAATCACCAATGGCCCGGGCGAACAGCAACAGCGCAATGACGCTGATCACCCACTGCAACCCTCGGTGATCAACCTGCGGCAGCCACCAGCCAACCCGCAGGCACACCAACAGGGCAATGATCAGCAACGCCGCCGCCACCAGCATCGTCATCCAGCCACGGGGCTGGAAGGCCGGCTGCAACCGCGTACCGCCCTCCACCGGCACCTGCGGCACCGCCGCCACGGCGGCCCATTCACCGCCAAACGCCCAATACAGGTGTACCAGAGCGATCACCGCAATTACCGTCGCCAGCCATTGAGCCAACACGAAGGTCATGGTCTGCAATCCTTGAAAGGGATTTGAACAGACTCATCCTAGTCGGCTTTTTTGGCCCTGCACGCACTCACACCCGCGACCCGACCAACGAGGCAGCCAGCGCCTACAGAGCGGCAGAAACCTTGTCCGCCACCTCTTGCGGCAACCACGCCTTCCAGACCTCCGGATGCGCCTTCATGAACGCTTCGGCGGCCTGGCGCGGTGGCGTGTGCTTTTCACTCATCTCGGCCAAAGCCCGGTTCAACGGGTCAATGGGGAAATCGACCTTGGCGAAGAACTCGGCAATTTCCGGGTGCTGCTTCTGGAACGGCGTGGACACGCCGATGGACAGCTTCGAGGGCAGCGAGCGGGTCGGTTGCGGATTCGGGTTGTCGGCGTCGGTCAGGGTTTTCCAGGCCTGCGCATCGAAAGGCGGTTCCTCCAGCTGGATCAACTTGAAGCGACCGAGCAGCGGCGTGGGCGACCAGTAATAGAACAGCACTGGTTTGCCCCGGCGAATCGACGAGCTGATCTCCGCATCGAGCGCCGCCCCCGAGCCGCTACGGAAGTTCACATAGCTGTCCTCGAGCCCATAGGCCTTGAGCTTCTGCTTGTTGACCACTTCCGAGGTCCAGCCGATGGGGCTGTTGAGGAAGCGACCCTTGCTCGGTGCTTCAGGGTCCTTGAACACGTCCTTGTACTTGGGCAAGTCCGTGACACTGCGCAAGTCCGGCGCCATCGCCTTGATGCCCTTGGCCGGGTCTCCCTTGATCACGTACTCCGGCACCCACCAGCCCTCGGTGGCACCCTTGACCGTGTCGCCCAGGCTCGCGACCTTGCCTTCGGCCTCCGCCTTGACCCAGACCGGGCTGCGTCCGGCCCACTCTTCGCCAATGACCTGGATGTCATTGTTGGCCAGTGCGGTTTCCAGGGTAATGGTGGTGCCCGGCAAGGTGTCGGTCGGCAGCCCATAGCCCTTCTCGACGATGATCCGCAGGATATCGGTGATCAGGCTGCCGCTTTCCCAGTTGAGGTCGGCAAAGTGGATCGGTGCGCTGGCAGCCAGCACCGGAACGGGTGACGCCAACAATCCGAACGTGGCCACGACAGCGGCCAGCAACCGGCGAATGCCTTTCATGCTTGTGCACCTCGTGCTGTTCACAGCAATAGCAGGATGGCCTGGCAGAAGACCGCGAAGCCTCTGAATACTCAGTCAACTGACTGTAGTAGAGGTTCCTGCTTTCGAGGGACGGGGATCAGTTATCGGATATTTCCTGCAGGCGGGCCAGCTCTCTCCTGACCATGCTGGCGTACGCCGCGGGTTGCAACGCGTAGATCTGCGAAGCCACCCAGTTCAGCCAGGCACCTTGCAAGACGGCCTTGTGCTCGAACAGGCGCAGGGCCTCGGCTTGCGCGCTGGCCTGGTGCTGCTGGTGGAAATCGGCGCGGGGCAGGCTCACTACTCACTGGCCTTGAACGTCACCAGTTCACCCTTGCGCCATTTCGCGGCCTTGGCGGTCACGGCCTTGAGGGTCTTGGTCAGGCCTTCCTGCAGCTGCTGGTGGGCGGCGAATACCGTCACCACGCTATGGCCTTCCTTGAACAGGATGGCGTGGCCATCGGCGGTGGTCACGAAGGCGTAGTCGCCCAGGCCGTAGACCGTCAGCTTGATGTCGCGGAACTTGATTTCCAGCTTGCCGCCTTCGCGGCTGGGCAACACCGACGCGCTGAAATGATCGCCGACCTTGAGCTTGAGCCCCGGTTTATCGTCCACCACCAGCGCGGCTTCGGTGTCGATTTCGGCAACATAAATGCCTTCGGCGCTCTGTTCGGTAAGGTAAACGAAACGTGACTGAAACTGTTTAACCAGCTTTGCGCGCAAATCGCCCAGCACGAACAAAGCATGCATATCGAGATTACTTACTGCCAAGGAAACATCCCCACATCTGAAAATGACGCCGCACGCGAAAAAAGCGCGCAGCCAAAAAAGCGGCAATGCCGAGGTGAAGCCAGATAACCCGGGTTGAGATCCTGGGATGAGCAGAGTGCTGATCCCTCTCGAGGCTTGAGCAGATTACTGGATGCCGTTCACATCGTCTCGCCCGGCGTTCGACAAAGGCTGAAGGAAAAAGCCCTCGGAACGGCCAGAAAAATACGGACTATCAACTTTAGGGAAAAAACTCTTATAAAAAAGCACTTTTCTGACATATCGCCAGGCGAAAATTGCTTTAGATAACCCTTGTCCACCCACCAGTAAGGCTGATTCTAGAGCAGCGATGCTCACCGAGACTACCCATAACGACGAACATTACGTCGGCAAACCACGAAAAGGACTTCATATGTGCACACTGACACACTTTGCCCATCCCCAGGCATCTTACTCCAACACCCCATCTTCCCTGCACCCCGCGGTGTTTCTTGCCAGCGAAGCCGATGCTGCGCCGCCACGATTCCAGGTGGTCCTGGCGGGCAACGCTTTCTTCCATATCAAGGAAACTTCCACGGGACACGTAAGAGGTTTCCGCGGCGACCATAACCAGGCCTGCGCCCTCGCCCGCGCACTTGAGTCACGTATGTGACACATTCGTCCCGTTTTCCCCTTGAAGCTTTCGTCAGGCCGGCGACTTTACTCAGCCGCCGGCCTGCAACTGCTGCCATACTGCCCGACCAATCAAACGCGCCTGCCGGTGGCGGGCGCGTTAAACAACAATATTTTTCATGGGAAGGCTGCAACGTGACGGAATTTGATATCGGCGAGTTTTTCATCAGGGGCGAAGCCAGGGAAATCGACGGCGAATTCCAGGCCGTGATCGTGATGCGCGCCAAACCGCCGCTGAAAACCGTGACCTATCATCAGGTCGAGAAAGATCGCTGGTTCAAATCCTCCGACATCGCCGCCCTCGCCGCCCAGCAATCGGCCAGGGAACTCAAGGACGCCGTCGATGCGGGCGCCTTGAAAAGCTGACAGGCGAATTTGCGGTCTATGCTCACTGCTGCGTTTGAACATCGTTTTCGAACTTACTGAAGCCCGCCTCCCTCAGATGTAACGCAGGCGCGCTTCATATCTTTCACTCGACACGACCGATGACCGCAAGGAGATCAAGATGGAATCACCGACCCACGACCTGAAAGGCCTGTTCGACCAGCTCGGCCTGGACTCCAGCCAGCGAGCCATTGACGATTTCATTGCCGACCATTCCCCCCTGCCCGACGACAAAAAACTCATCGACGCCGATTTCTGGACCCCGCAACAGGCAGGCTTCCTCAAAGAACAATTGCGTGAAGACGCCGACTGGGCGCGGGTGGTCGACGACCTGAACCTGCGCATGCACCAGGTTCACTAGCCTCAGGCACAGTGCCGGCTGCCTGCCGTTTCGGCGCGCAATTGCGCCAACCAGGCAGCCTTGCACTCTTCGGCTTCATAACGACTGGAATAGGCAGTGCCACGGCGTTCGCCATTGAGCAGCACCACCCAGCAGATGCTTTGGCCCAAAGCCCGCAGACTGGCGGGTACTCCGCTGCCGATCATGACCGCGACATCAACTTTATTGTGCATGCTGCGCCTCCAATTCCGTTAGCTACCTAACTAATAGAGGTATGGTAACGATTTCACAGGCACGCAAACAATATCGACTTTGTATAGCTTCGTTACCAAAATTGTAACAATAGCCTTCCATCATCGAGGGTTTTCCGGTTTGTAGCCCAGGCGCAAACCACCCCAATGGCGGCCCTTGAGCATGATCGGCACCGACAGGTCGTGCATCAGTTCGCCGGTGTCGCGGGTGTAGGTCTGCAACAGCACCGCCTGCTGATGACTGCCACAGCGGATCCCCGTGCGGTCGGCGAATTTGCGTTTGCTGCGGTTCTGCAGGGTATCGCGCTGTACGTCGCCGGTCAGTGGCTGGCTGAACGCCTTGTTATGCGTTGGCACATAGCCCTGCTGGGTGCAGGCGATGGCGAACACCAGGCCTTCGTGGCGGGGCAGCAGTGGCTCCTGGATCCCTGGCAAGACCTGATCGGTGTAGCGATCGAAACGCGTCCGGTATTTGGTCGGGTGGGTATCGGGGATCGCCTGATAATGGCGGTCGAACAGGTCTTCGAGGCTGATCTGCCCCGCCTCGATGTCGGCCTCGAAACGCGCGGCGATCTGGCTCGCGCCTTCCCGGGCCAGGTCGTAGATCCGCTGGTGGTAGTCATCCAGGCCGACTTCGGCGAGGCGCTCGCTGATGGTCTCGGCCTGGCCTTCCATCTGCACCGCTGCCAGGGCCAGGCGCTGGGTCTGTTGGTCGCTGATGGCCAGGTCGCTGCGCATCTGCTCGATGGCGTGAAACAGGCTATCGAGTTGTTCGCGGTTGGTTTCAGCACCGCGGGCGATCTCACCGACCTGGCTTTCGACGCTGGCAGCCAGGCGGGCGATATTTTCCAGGTGCTGGCCAGTCTGTTCGACCTGCTGGACCCCGGTGTCGAGGTCGCCCGACAACTGGCGGATCTGCTCGACCACTTGCGCGGTGCGTTGCTGGATATCGGCCACCATCTCCCCGACTTCTCCGGTGGCCGTGGCAGTGCGCGCGGCAAGCCCGCGGACCTCATCGGCCACCACCGCAAAGCCACGCCCGTGTTCTCCGGCCCGCGCCGCTTCAATCGCTGCGTTCAAGGCCAGCAGGTTGGTCTGGCTGGCGATGGACTGGATCACCAGCGTGACCCGCTGGATCTCATCGCTGCGCAGGCTCAGGGCCTCGATCAGTTCACGGCTGTTGCTGGCCCGCTGGCTGAGCTGGTGCATGCGGGCGATGGACTCGATCAATTCGGTGCGCCCTGCCACGCCGCTCTGATGTGCTTCGCTCGCGGCACTGAGCGCCTGGCGACTGAGAGTGGAGGTGGCCTGCTCGGTGGCGATCATGACTTCGGCATTGCCGACGATTTGCGCCGCCGCGCCCAGTTGCGATTGCAACTTGTCCGCCAGTTGCTTGACCGAAAAGGCCACGCCAGCGGCTGACAGGGCGTTATGACTGGTGGTGTAGGAAAGTTCGCGGGTCAGCGCCGAAAGCGCGCTGGAGGTATTGGCAGGTACCGCTTCGGGCGATGCGCGAGTACGCAGGCGCGGCAGCCAGATGATCAGCACCGCCACAGGCAGGCCCAGGTAGAGCGACCAGCCGCCCAGGGTCATACCGCACAGCAACAGCACCAGGGCGATGCTTTGCAGAGTCGGCGTCAGCCAGCGGTTTTTCGGCAAAAGCACCGGTGCAGGCACTGCCGCATCCCGAGATCCGTCTCTCGTCATATTTGTCACCCCGCAAAATATTCTAGTTGTTGTCTTCGCATTAAACGCCGGCACAAGGCCATTATCCATGAGCCTTTAGTCGGGGACGTTGCAGCAGATCAATAGAAGTCAGCGGGGATTTGTGTAGACGTCAAAAAGCAAAGATCGCAGCCTGCGGCAGCTCCTACAGGGGTTCGCTTAAACCTGTAGGAGTTGCCGAAGGCTGCGATCTTTTCAAGCAGCCCACCTTTAATGGGCTACTTCACGGGAATCAGGCCTGACGCTGGTGCTTGTCGATCTGCTCGTGACGTTCTTGAGCTTCGATGCAGTACTTGGTGGTCGGGCTGATCAGCAGGCGCTTGAGGCCGATCGGCTCGCCGCTGTCATCGCACCAGCCGAAGCTGTCTTCCTTGATACGTTCCAGGGCTTGTTCCAACTGGGGCAGCATGCGCTGATCGCGATCGATCGCGTTCACCAGCCAGGTGCGCTCTTCTTCGACGGAAGCGGCGTCAGCCGGGTCGGCCGGGGTGTCCAGGCTTTCGATGGCGATGCGGTTCTGCTCGATGCGCTCGTGGGTTTCGACTTTCATGTTCTGCAACAGCTCGGAGAAAAAAGCATGTTGCTCGGCATTCATGTAGTCATCCGCCGGCATGGCCAGCAACTTGTCCTTTGTCATTGATATCTCTATAAAAAAACGTGCATTAAGGCGAATTAGGGAGCGTTGCGGCAGACCATCGAAGGTCATCGCAAAGGCGCCGTTTATACCAAGCGCCACCCGGCACTCAATTTAAGAGGGGCGGCAGTCTAAGGCCGACTTGAGGCCTCAGCAACTGAAAAGACAGCGAATTTGTCCGACAAGGCCTCGAAAATGCTCTATGACAGGCATCCAGGAGGATATCGGAGTGCGTTTATAGCAAGAAATTCAATCCCGCACAGGGATATGCGAGACAAACCGCTGAGCTGCATCCCCCCTCTGGTGCGGGTCGATCGGGCTCAGCTAAGGTTGTGGCTCGGCAAATGGTTATCTCAAGGAGCGGTTATATGAAGCTGATCGGCATGCTGGACTCACCTTACGTGCGACGCGTCGCCATTTCGGCCAAGCGCCTGGGCATCGACCTGGAGCAGCAATCGGTGTCGGTGTTCAGGACCTTCGAGCAGTTCAAGCAGATCAACCCGGTGGTCAAGGCGCCTACCCTGGTGCTCGACGATGGCGAGGTGTTGATGGATTCGACGCTGATCATCGATTACCTGGAAGCCCTGGCCGGACCTGGCCGCAGCCTGATGCCCCAGGGTATCGAGCAACGCCTGCGTGCATTGCGCCTGATTGGCCTGGCACTCGCGGCCAGCGAAAAGTCGGTGCAGCTTTATTATGAGCGCAACCTGCGCCCGGCAGAGATCCAGTTCCAACCCTGGGTCGAACGCGTCGAGGGACAACTCGCGGCGGCTTATTCGGCGCTGGAACGGGAGTTGGAAAAGCAGGCGCTGCCCAGTGACGGCTCGATTGGTCAGGATGGCATTACCCTCGCGGTGGCGTGGAGTTTTACCAATCTGGTGGTGCCGGATCAGGTTGATGCCGCGCAGTTTCCGCTGATTGCTGCGTTTACCGCTTATGCCGAGGGGCTTGAGGCGTTTGTTGCCTCTCCTATTGATGGATGAATTTATAGCGCCTGATAAGGCCTCTTCGCGAGCAAGCCCGCTCCCACAGGGGAATGCGGTCCACACTGTGGGAGCGGGCTTGCTCGCGAAGAGGCAATTACAGCCAACATCAATGTAACTGCCGAAAATAAAAACGCCGCTCCTGCGCAAGGCAGGAGCGGCAGAGGCACAAGCCTCAAGAGATCAGTGCATGAACAGAGCGATCAGGATGATGATCGGGATAGGTACGCCGAGAAAGAACAACAATAATGAACGCATGATGATTCTCCAGGGTTAACGAATCGGTGCGGGGCTGACGTAGGTGTCGGTTTCCACATACACCACGGCATCCCGACGACGGCCACCAAAGGTCGCGGCAAGGCTGGCGAAGAACGCCCCGGCCAACAGCGCGACGAACATCCACAAGGTGGTCCAGGCAGCGACTTTGGCGGCAGTGTCAGCAGCCTGTTGCGCAGCCAGCTTGGCGTCGGCCACGGCTTTTTGCGTACGGGCATAGACTTCGTCCACACGACGCTCCGCGTCCGCTTGCGTCAGGTTGGTCCGCTGCGCCACCAGTTGAGCCAGGTAAGTGCGGTCTTCAGGGGACAACTGGCCATCGCTCAGGGAACGCACGAAAATGCGCGTCACAGTGCCGCGGGCGGCGTCATCGCTGACGGCAGCCGGACGGTCATCGCGAAACAGGCTGTCGATGTAGTAGCCGTACTGATCGCTGTCGGTATTGGCTGCCGCGGTGCCTGCCGCCTGGGTCACGGCGTTGGCGGCGCCACCGGCGACCTGCGCCCCGGCTTGCACCCCGCCACTGACGATGCTGCTGACCGAGCCGGCCACCAGTGTCGCCGTCACCAGCGTCGCCACGCACCAGGCGAGAAAGCCGTGGGCGGTGTCGCGAAAGTAGACTTCATCGCCATGCATGTAAGCCCACTTCACCCGCAGCCGGCCTGCGATGTAGCCACCGGCCCCGGACGCAACGATTTGCGTGACGGCCAGCCAGACAATCGTGGAAATGCCCAGCCCCTTGGCGCTCATGCCTTCATTGGCCCACGGCGAAACCGCCGAGAACCCCAGGCCGAAACCGAGCAGTACCAGGATCAGCGACAACGCCGCGGCAGCCGCGGCCCCGGCGAATATCGCACCCCAGGACACGCCGGACACTGTGCTCGACTCATCCGTGGCGGGATAGAAACCCTCAGAGGATCTATTCATTGTTGTATCGCTCCAGGCAGAAAGATGGTGTTACAAGTCTCGAAAGAGCAATTGCAGTCACCGTGCCAGTCGCGTTTTTTTAATAAATCGTTGTCCGTCATATAGTTATAAAGTTTGAACTTCCACGGGCCATGCAATATGCAACGTAGGGGTCTGTTCAGCGGGTTTTATGCATTGATTTGAAAGATCAAAAGATCGCAGCCTTCGGCAGCTCCTTCAGGGGATAGTGCTTCAAATGAACTTTTATTTAGTAAGCCTGCGATCATTTCTTGGCAAAATGGCGCACAAACGTTGTGAACACCTAATCAGGCCAGCCCTATGACCCGCATCTTGACCATCGAAGACGACGCCGTGACCGCCCGGGAAATTGTCGCCGAACTGAGCAGCCACGGCCTTGACGTCGATTGGGTCGACAACGGACGAGAGGGCCTGGAGCGTGCGGTCAGCGGCAATTACGACCTGATCACCCTCGACCGCATGCTGCCCGAGCTCGACGGCCTGGCGATCGTCACCACGTTGCGCACCATGGGCGTGGCCACGCCGATCCTGATGATCAGCGCCCTCTCCGACGTCGACGAGCGCGTGCGTGGCTTGCGTGCCGGGGGCGACGATTACCTGACCAAGCCCTTCGCCACCGATGAAATGGCCGCCCGGGTCGAAGTCCTCCTGCGCCGCCAGAACACCGTGACCGCGCAAGCCACCACGTTGCGGGTGGCGGACCTGGAACTGAACCTGATCAGCCATGAAGCCAGCCGCGACGGCCAGTTGCTGACACTGTTGCCCACCGAGTACAAGCTGCTGGAATTCCTCATGCGCAACACCGGGCAGATCCTTTCGCGGATGATGATCTTCGAAGAGGTCTGGGGTTATCACTTCGACCCCGGCACCAACCTGATCGACGTGCACATCGGCCGCCTGCGCAAAAAGATCGACCCACCTGGCAATGTCCCACTGATTCGAACCGTGCGAGGCTCGGGTTATGTCATTGCCGAACCCGTCTAAAGGCTGGCGCTCCTCCAGCAGTCGCTTGCTGGCGCTGTACAGTGCGCTGTTCGTGGTGTGGAGCGGGATCCTCATGGGGGTCATGTACTACGAGGTGTCCGCTTACCTGGACAACCTGGCCAAGCATTCGCTGATGCAACGCCAGCACCTGTTCTCGCGTTTCCAGGGCGAACAACTGGTGGACGCCCTCGCCGTCAGCATGACCTTCGACATCCGCGGCATCGACGCCTATGGCCTGTTCGACCGCCAGCATCGCTACCTCAGCGGTGCGCTGACCCATATCCCGCGCGGCTTGCCCCTCGATGGCAAGATCCACATGCTCAGCGACTGCGCCGACTCCGACGACCCGACGCTGCCCAACGACAGCTGCGACGCCGTGGCGACCCAGACCCGCGATGGTCTCTGGCTGGTGCTGGTGCGTGACAACGGCTCGCTGTTCGCCGTGACGCGGATCATTTTGCACGCGCTGTTCTGGGGGGTGACCCTGACCATCCTGCCGGGCATCGTCGGCTGGCACCTGTTGCGCCGCCGCCCACTACGGCGGATTCGCGCGATTCAGGGCAGCGCCGAGGCGATAGTCAACGGTGACCTGACCCGACGCTTGCCGCTGTCCAATCGCCGCGACGAACTGGACATGCTCGCCGCCATCGTCAACGCCATGCTCGAACGCATCGAGCGCCTGATGCACGAGGTCAAGGGCGTGTGCGACAACATTGCCCACGACCTGCGTACTCCCCTGACCCGCCTGCGCGCGCAGCTCTATCGCATGCAACAACAGGCCGGCGAAGGCTCGGCGCAAGCGGCGCAACTGGACCTGGTGCTGGGCGAGGCGGATACGCTGATGGCGCGCTTTCGCGGCTTGCTGCGAATCTCCGAACTGGAGGATCGCCAGCGCCGTTCCGGCTTCGTGCAGCTCGACCCGGTGCCGTTGCTGCAGGAACTGCATGACTTCTACCTGCCCCTGGCGGAAGACGACGGCCTGAAATTTGAACTGCAGTTGCCGCAGTGGTTGCCACCGCTCAATGGCGACCGCGCCTTGCTGTTCGAGGCGGTGGCCAATCTGTTGAGCAACTCGATCAAGTTCACCCCGCCCGGTGGCCAGGTGATTTTGCGTGGGCTCAATGAAAACGGGCATACCCGCATCGAAGTGCTCGACTCCGGCCCGGGTATCCCGGAGGAAGAACGGGTGGCGGTGTTCCAGCGCTTTTATCGCGCCGAGGCGGGCAACCAGAAAAGCGGGTTTGGCCTGGGATTGTCGATCGTTGCGGCGATTGTCAGCCTGCACGGGTTTACGCTGGAAGTGGGTAACAGCGAGCTGGGTGGCGCGCGGTTGGTGCTTGATTGCCGGCAGAGTCTGATTGCTACGACCTGACCCAAATCTCCCTGACAACCACGATCAAATGTGGGAGCGGGCTTGCTCGCGAAGAGGGAGTGTCAGACAACATTGATGTTGTTTGACACTCCGCCTTCGCGAGCAAGCCCGCTCCCACAAGGGGATATGTGGTGTTGTCAGGTTGGGTAGTTGGCCCGCAGGGCCTCGAGGCCGCCCTGATAGATCCCGGCAAACAACGCCACCACTTCCTCATTGCTCACACCCACCGGCTCGAACCGGCCGGACCAGGTCACCCGGGCCCCGCCGCCCTGAGCTTCGACCTTGATCGTCGCCAGGTACTCCGTCGCCGGAAACGGCGCCTGCTCGATCGAGTAACTGTAGGTCTTGCCCTCGTTGTCAAACGCTTGCAGCCGCTCGATCACCACAGCGCCGTCCGCCGTCTGCAGGCTACGCACCCGCCCGCCTTCGCTGAGCTCACTCTTGGGAATGAACGGCAGCCAGTCCGGCAGCGAGTTGAAGCCGCCGATCAATTGCCAGACCTGATCGGCCGAGGCCGGGATGTCGATGGTTGCTGATGCAGTTGCCATGTAAAGCTCTCTCTCAATGAATAAGGTCAGATGGCCATGCTGTCGACGACGCCGCCGTCGACTCGAAGCGCCGCGCCCGTGGTGGCCGAGGATAGCGGAGAAGCAATGTACGCCACCAGGTTCGCCACTTCCTCGACATTCGCCACGCGCTGGATGATCGACGTCGGCCGCGCCTTGCGCACAAAGTCGTCGGCTTCTTCCTGGACACTGCGACCGGACGCGGCAATCGCATCCTTGAGCATCAGCTCCACGCCATCGGTCAAGGTCGGGCCCGGCAGGATCGCATTGACCGTCACCCCGGTGCCCGCCAGCCGCTTGGCCAGGCCGTGGGACACCGCCAGGTTGGCGCTTTTGGTCACGCCATAGTTGAGCATGTCCGCGGGAATCGCGATCCCGGATTCCGAAGACAGGAAAATCACCCGCCCCCAACCCTGCTTGACCATGTCCGGCACGTAATGCCGCGACAGGCGCACGCCCGAGATCACGTTGACCTCATAGAAGCGCGTCCACTCGCTATCGGGCGTGTCGAAGAAATCCACCGCGTTGTAGATCCCCAGGTTGTTCACCAGGATGTCTGCCTTTGGTTCGGCGGCGAACAGTTGTTCCGCGCCTTCAGCGGTACCGAGGTCGGCCGTCAGCCCGCGCAGTTGCGCATCGGGCACCTGCTGGCGAATGCTCGCCAGCGCCTGCTCGACCTTGGCCGCCTCGCGGCCGATCACCACCACCGTGGCACCGGATTCGGCCAGTGCCTTGCTGATGCCCAGGCCAATGCCGGCGGTGCTGCCGCTGACAATCGCCAGTTTTCCACTCAGATCGATTTTCATGCTCAAGCTCCAATGATCGGCAAGGGTGCGCGCTCGGACACCAGCTTCGCTTCACGCATCGCTTGCCAGAAAGCGGCGGGAATCACCGTCGACAAGGCGGCCACATCTTCAGCAATCCGCTGCGGGCGACTGGCGCCTGGAATCACCGCGGCCACGGCCGGGTTGGCCAACGAGAACTGCAACGCCGCCGCCTTGATGTCGACACCATGGGCCGCCGCGATGCGCTTGATCTGCTCGACCTTGCTGACGATCGCCGGGCTGGCCTTCTGGTATTCAAAGTGCTCGCCACCGGCCAGGATGCCCGAGCTGTAGGGGCCGCCGACCACGATCTCGACATTCTGCGCCAGCGCCGCGTCCATCAAACGCTGCAACGCCCGGTCATGGTCGAGAAGAGTGTAGCGACCCGCCAGCAGAAAACCGTCCGGCTGCGCTTCGCTCAGATCAAGGGTCAATTCGCACGGCTCGACCTTGTTCACCCCCAGGCCCCAGCCCTTGATCACGCCTTCTTCGCGCAAGCGGGTCAGCACCTTGAAGGCACCGGTGCGAGCCTGGTTGAAGTACTCCAGCCACTGATCGCCGTAGAAGTCCTGGGCGATGTCATGCACCCAGACGATGTCCAGGCGATCGGTTTTCAGGCGTTTGAGGCTGTCTTCGATCGAACGCAGCGTCGCATCGGCGCTGTAGTCGTTGACGATCTTGTTCGGGCGACCGTGTTCGAACACCCCGCTTTTCTCACCCAGGTCGCGTGCCGCGGCATCTTCGACTTCATCGAGGATCACCCGGCCGACCTTGCTGCTGAGCACATAGTCGTCGCGGTTGTAGCGGGACAACGCCTCGCCCAGGCGAATTTCCGAAAGACCGGAACCGTAGAACGGCGCGGTATCGAAATAACGCACGCCGGCGTCCCAGGCGGCGTGGACGGTGGCTTGCGCTTCTTCCTCGGGGATGGCGCGGAACATGTTGCCCAATGGCGCAGTGCCGAAACCCAGGGCGCCGGGCAGTTTGTCTTTCAAGCTCATACGTGAATCCTCTTGGTGTCAGTGGTCAGTTCAAATGACCGATGAGCCAATCCTAGATTGCCGTCTTCGGACCGTCCAAGACATAATGTGCAGCACTTGAGTCCCTATAGGTCTTACATGATCGACATCCGCCAACTGCGCTACTTCGTCGCCGTCGCCGAGGAAGAACACGTCGGTCGCGCCGCCGAACGCCTGCACATTTCCCAATCGCCCCTGAGCCGGCAGATCGCCCAGCTCGAAGAGCGCCTGGGCCTGACCCTGTTCGAGCGCAGCCAGCAACGCATTCGCCTGACCCGCGACGGCCAGACCTTCCTCGCCGAAACCCGTGCCCTGCTCACCCACGCCAATCGCCTGGAATCCCTGGGTAAACGCCTGGGCCGCGGCGAAGAAGGCGGCCTGTGCATCGGCTACATCGAAAACGCCATGCACGCCGGCGTCCTGCCCAATGCCTTGCGCGTGCTGCGGGTCGATCGGCCGAACGTGCACGTCGCGCTGTACAACCAGAGTTCCGCCGAACAACTCGAAGGCCTGCGTCAGCGTAGTCTGGATATCGCCCTGGTCAGCGAACCGCCGACAGACGACGACCCCGACCTGCTGGGCTTCCAGGTGCTGGACGATCCGATGCTGCTGGCCCTGCCCGAGGACCATCCGCTGGCGCAGCAGGCCGTGCTGACCCCGGACGATCTCGCCCACCAGGAATGGATCGGCGTGCAGCACCACCAGAATGTCAGCAGCCGCGAAAACTTCGTCAGCGCCTGCATCCGCGCCGGCTTCACCCCGGATATCCGCATGGAAGCCACCGGCCCCTTCACCGCCATGGCGCTGGTGGCCTCGGGACTGGGCATCGCGATGATTCAGAAAGGCTTGAGCCGCAACGCACCGCCGGGCGTGGTGCTGCGGGAAGTGCCGTGGATTGCCCTCACCAGGCCGCTGTGGGCGGCGTGGCACCGGATCAATCTGCGGCCCTTGGTGGAGACGTTCAGGAAGGTGCTGACGGATTCAGAATCCAGCACATGACAAACTGTGGGAGATTCTATGTTTGGGGGGAAGCCCCCAAGACTGGATTTGGCTGATACTCGCTCTGGTTCTTCATCAGGGCGAACGCCACTCGTGCCAGCTTTCGAGCCAGGATGACCAGCACTTGAGTC